>NZ_JBSFMM010000014.1:0-87675 GCF_053599555.1 Streptomyces sp. NPDC000941 | reverse complement strand
GCGACACGCCGACACCACGGCGTGTCGCTGTCCCATACTCACCGCAAATCAGGCACGGGCACGGGCGGGCTCAGATCACACCCTGCTCGGCCATGGCCTCCGCCACCCGCAGATATCCGGCGACGTTCGCACCCAGAACGTAGTCCTCGGGGGCCCCGTACTCCTCGGCGGTGGCCCGGCACAGCGCGTGGACGTCGGTCATGACGGCGGCGAGACGGGCCTCGGTCTGTTCGAAGGTCCACCGGTCGCGGGCGGCGTTCTGCCGCATCTCCAGTGCGGAGGTGGCCACTCCGCCGGCGTTGGCGGCCTTGCCGGGGCCGAAGAGCACCCCGGCCTCCCGCAGCACCTCGACGGCCGCCGGGGTGCAGGGCATGTTCGCGCCCTCGGCCACGGCCAGTACGCCGTTCTTCACCAGCGCGACGGCGTGCTCCTCGGTCAGCTCGTTCTGGGTGGCGCAGGGCAGGGCGATATCGCAGTCCACCTCGAACACCGAGCCCTGGTCGGAGAACACCGCACCCGGCCTGGCCCGGGCGTAGTCGCCGATCCGTGCCCGGCGGGCCTCCTTGACCTCCTTGAGCAGGTCCAGGTCGATGCCGCCCCGATCGACCACATACCCGGTGGAGTCGGAGCAGGCCACCACCCGGCCGCCGAGGGCGTGCACCTTCTCGATGGCATAGACGGCCACATTGCCGGAGCCGGAGACCACCACATCGCAGCCGTCGAACTGGCGGCCGCGGGTGCGCAGCATCTCCTGCGCGAAGTGGACGGTGCCGTATCCGGTGGCCTCGGTGCGCGCGTACGAGCCGCCCCAGCCGACCCCCTTGCCGGTGAGCACGCCCGCCTCGAAGCGGTTGGTCAGCCGCTTGTACTGGCCGAACAGATAGCCGATCTCACGCCCGCCCACTCCGATGTCCCCGGCCGGGACATCGGTGTGTTCGCCGATGTGCCGGTGGAGTTCGGTCATGAAGGACTGGCAGAAGCGCATGACCTCACCGTCGGAGCGGCCCTTGGGGTCGAAGTCGGCGCCGCCCTTGCCACCGCCGATCGACAGCCCGGTCAGCGCGTTCTTGAAGATCTGCTCGAAGCCGAGGAACTTGACGATGCCCAGGTTGACGCTGGGGTGGAAGCGCAAGCCCCCCTTGTAGGGGCCGAGCGCGCTGTTGAACTCCACCCGGAAGCCACGGTTGACGTGGATGTCCCCCAGGTCGTCGACCCAGGGCACCCGGAAGACGATCTGCCGCTCCGGTTCGCACAGCCGCTCCACGATCCGGGCGTCGAGATGGTCCGGATGCGCGCGGAGCACGGGCGCGAGGCTGTGCAGCACCTCGCCCGCGGCCTGGTGGAACTCCGCTTCCCCGGGGTTGCGGCGCACGATCTGCGCGTACACGGACTCGATACGAGCGGTGACGTCCATGGCCGCTCAGTGTGGCAGCGGACCCCGCGAAGGCCGGTCCGCCGCGCCGGGGAATGACCCCTGTCTGCGCGACGATTCGGCGAGACGGTGCGGGGTGGCAGCAGGTCGACAGCGGGGGCGGCGACCCGGCTCAGCCGAGCCGGGTCGCCAGCCCGTCGAGGACCCGCTGCAGTCCGTAGTCGAACTTGTCGTCGCGGATCTCGCGCGGGTCCTTGTCGCGCAGGCCCGCGTACTGCTCGCGCAGCTTCGGGTGGTCCCGCGCGGCGTCCTCGGCGGCCGGCCACAGCTGCTCCGCCCATTCCCGCTCGCTCAGGCCACCGCGGGCGAGCGTCGTCAGCCAGGCGGCCTCGCTGGTGGCCATGCCGATGACGTACGCCGTGAACGCGGAGACGGCGGGATCGGCTTCGGCCGCCGGGAGGCCCGCTTTCTCGAAGACGGCCAGCATGCTCTCGGTGAGCCGCATCAGATTGGGCCCCAGCTGGGTCACCCAGGCTCCGCCGATCACGGAGGCCATCCACGGGTGGGCCAGGATTGCCGACCTGAGGCCCTGTGCGCAAAGGGTGGCGACCTCCCGCCAGTGGTCCGGGTCCGCGGCCTCGGGCACCTCGATCTCGCCGTAGACCTCGTCCACGACCAGCTCGATCAGCTCACCCTTGTCGGCCACATGCGTATACAGCGAGGTGGCCCCTGCGTTCAGCCGGCTGCCGAGCTTCCGCATGCTCAGGGCGTCGATGCCCTCGGCGTCGAGCAGTTCGAGGGCGGCGGACACGATCTGATCCCGGCTCAGCGCGGGCTGTTCGCGCCGGGGGCGCTGGGGGCGGGTCCACACCGACTGGATCGGTCGCTTGGCGTCGCTCGGCATACGGGCTCCTCTTCCTTGTTTCTCCCGCGGCCAAGGATAGCCGCTCGGGCGCACGATGTACGGGGTTGCGAACAGTGTGCGGCGTCCGTACAGTGTTCGGCATAGCGCACGCCGTTCGGACGCACATCGTCCTTCACCGAGGGAGACGCCATGTCGAGCATCAAGGGCCAGGAAGCCACCGCCTTCGACACCACGCGCTGGCAGGCCCGGCTCGACGAGCTGCGGGCCGCCTATCACGTGCCGGGCGCGACCCTGGCCGTGCTGGCCGACGGGGAGATCCACGAGCTGGCGAGCGGTGTCCTGCACCGGGGCACCGGCGTGACGGCCACCACGGACTCGGTGTTCCAGCTCGGCTCGATCGCCAAGGTCTACACCGCCACGCTGGTGATGCGGCTGGTCGAGTCCGGCGAACTCGACCTGGACGCCCCGGTGGTGAACGTGCTGCCGGAGTTCGCCGTCGCCGACCCGGAGGCCACGAGGGCCATCACCATCCGCCGGTTGCTCAGCCACACCAGCGGCCTGACCTGCGACTTCACCGAGGACACCGGGCGCGGTGACGACTGCCTGGCCCGCTATGTCGAGGCCGCCAAGGGGGTGGCGCTTGACTGCCCTCCCGGGACGGCGGTCTCCTACAGCAGCGTCGGGTACAACGTGCTGGGCCGCATCGTCGAGGTGCTGACCGGCCAGACCTGGGACGCCGCCCTCAAGGACCGGCTGCTCGCCCCGCTCGGTCTCGAGCAGACCATGACGCTCCCCGAGGAGGTGCTGCGGTTCCGCGCCGCGATGGGGCACCTGGGCGAGCCGGGCCGGGACCCGGAGCCGGCCCCCGCATGGGACCTGATGCCGCGCTCGGCGGGCCCGTACGGCAGGGTCTGCGCCACCGCGAGTGATGTGGTCCGGCTCGCCCGGATGCACCTCGACGGCGGCGTGGCGCAGGACGGCACGCGCGTGCTGGCCCCCGAGTCCGTCGCGGCCATGCAGCGGCGCGAGGTCGACGTCCCGGACAAGTGGACCGTGAGCGCCGACGGCTGGGGCCTCGGCTGGACGCTCTACGACTGGTTCGGCACCCCGGGCTACGGCCATGACGGCGCCTCGATCGGGCAGTACGCGTATCTGCGCGTGGTGCCGGAGGCGGGCGTGGCCATCGCCCTGCTGACCAACGGCGGCGGCGCGCGCCGGCTCTACGCCGATCTCCTCCAGGAGTTGCTCGGCGAGCTGGCCGGGGTGCGGATGCCGGACGCCTTCGCTCCGGCGGCGCAGCCGCCCGCGGTGGACATCACCCCGCTCCTTGGCACCTATGAGCGCGAAGGCGTCGTCATCACCGTCAGCGAGCGCGACGGCGCGTTCCACCTGCGGTACGAGTTCGTCGGTGGCATGAAGGACTTCTCCCCGCCGCTGGAGATGGACCTGATCCCGCTCTCGGACACCGTCTTCGCCGCCTCCGGCGCCGGCCCCTCCTTCAGCGAGGACTGGATGCCTGTGGTGTTCTCCACCCTCTCCAACGGCACCGCCTGCTGCTACATCGGCATGCGTGCCGCGCCCAAGATCGCCTGAACCTGCGTTCCTGCGGCACGACAAGGGCCCGCCCGCGACCGGTTTCCTCTGGTCGCGGGCGGGCCCCGGCGGTGTCCGAGAGCTACTTTTCGGAAGTTACTTGGCGAAGCCGTAGTTCAGCAGCTTCTTCGCGTCCGCCGTACGGTTGTCGACCGAGGAGGAGGCGAGGACCGTGCCGATCACCGTCTTGCTGTCCCGGGTGGCGGCGAAGACCAGGCAGTACTTGGCCTCCGGGCCCGAGCCGGTCTTGACGCCGATGGCGCCCGAGTAGGTGCCCAGCAGCGGGTTGGTGTTCGTCCAGTCCATGTAGCGGTAGCCACCGCTCTTGGTGGTGACCTTCTGCTTCGTCGACTTCGTCTTCACGACCGTACGGAACGTGGAGTACTTCATCGCGCTGCTGGCCAGCTTGGTCAGATCGCGCGGCGTCGAGTAGTTCGCGCCGTGCCCTATGCCGTCGAACGAGTCGAAGTGCGTGTTCGTGAGGCCCAGGTTCTTGGCGGTCGTGTTCATCTTGCCGATGAACGACTTCACCCGCGCCGCCCGGGTCGACCCGGTGCCGAACTTGTCGGCCAGCGCGTACGCCGCGTCACAGCCGGACGGCAGCATCAGCCCGTACAGCAGCTGGCGGACGGTGACCTTGTCGCCGACGATGAGCTTGGCCGAGGAGGCCCAGTTGTTGTCGACGATGTAGTCGCTGTACGCCTTCTGGACGGTGACCTTCGCGTCCAGGTTGAGATTCGACTGGGCGAGTACCACCCGGGCCGTCATGATCTTGGTGGTGGAGCCGGTGGAGAGGCGGGTGTCCGCTGCCTTGGTGTAGAGGGACTTCCCCGTGCCGTTGTTCATCACGAACCCGCCCTTGGCGGTGATCGTGGGGGTCGCGACCGTGGCAGCCTGCACGGGGGCGAGCGCCCCGGCGGACAGAACGGCTCCCGCGGCGATGACGGCCACGGCGGATACGCGACGAATGCCCTTGATGCCGGTTTTCAAGTCTGATACTCCAAATGCCCCTGCGGGGCGGCTATATGAGAGTGCCGCTTGCTCAAGAGACGCATGAGACAGAGAAATGGATGTGCCTCCGCGACAGTAGCCCATCCGCCCGGCACGGGTGGCGCGCGGGCTGGAGCCCGGCGGGGCCGGACAGTGGCGGCTACGGCGAGAAACGGACCGTTAGCGACGGGGAGTGGGCCATGTCCTCCAGCCGGGACAGGACCTCGGGCGGCAGATCGTCGAACATGTGGTCCATCAGGTCCAGTACCCGCTGTCGAAGCTCAAGGTCCTCGTGGCGGAGCATGTCGAGGATCAAGCTCCAGAACGGCTCGTCCGGGCGTCCGGGCAGCGCTTGGGCGAGAGTGTCGAAGGCGTCGTGCCGCACGCCCCAGTCCGGATCGTTCAGGGCCGGGCGCACCACCTTCAGGAGTGCGGCACCGTAGGGAACCCGGGCGTATCTGAGACGGCGAAGGGCCGCGCGGGGGGTCGGGCGCGGAGAGCAATTCGGCACGCGTCCACACACCACCCGCGGCGGCGAGGACCTTGTGGGCGAGTTCGGCCAAGTCCGACCTCAAGTCCACTGATTCGGCAATCAGGTGCACAACAGCGATCAGAGGTCTGCCGGGGCCGCCGTAGTCCTCGGTGTACAGCAGTTCCAGGCCCGGCCGGACTATCCACGATGCCGAGGCGTGGTCGTGGGCCGGGGCGAAGACTTCATCGATCGCGTCCTCGGTGACGCCCACCTCATGGAGGAACGTGGCGAGCGTGGCGGGAAGCCCGTCCGAGTCCGGGCCGGCGTCCTGCCAGAGGCCGAGCGGCTTCCGTAGCACCAGCCCGGGTTCCCACCAGTATCTGCCGCCCTGGGCCCGGATTTCGAAACCTGGGATGACGAGGCTCATGGCAGCTCTCCATCCTCGCCCAAAGCCGATGAATGGTATCAACGCGGATAGTATCGCCAGCGATACTATCCGCGTTGATACCAGCGCATTCTCGAAGGGTGTAGCCCGCTACACCCCCGGATCGGGAGCGTGCTCTCTGCCCCCGTCCCCCGCCCGTTCCTAGCCTCGTGAGTGGACACGGCGAGTCGGCCGATCACTGGGGAGGGGCATACAAATGCGCAGGCAGCGGGGCGGTTCGGGGACGGTGAGCGCGGTGGTGGCGGGGCCGGGGGCGGTGGCGGGGCCGGTGGCCGACGCGCTCGCGCTGGACGGGGTGAGCAGGGAGTACCGGCGGGGCACCGTCGCGCTGCACCCCGTCGATCTCGCGGTCCCCCGGGGGCGGTTTCTCGCCGTGATGGGGCCGTCCGGATCCGGGAAGTCGACCCTGCTCCAGTGCGCCGCCGGGCTCGACCGGCCGACGGCGGGGACGGTGCGCATCGGGGGTACGGAACTGGCCTCGCTCAAGGAGGCCGCGCTGACGCGGCTGCGGCGGGAGCGGATCGGGTTCGTCTTCCAGGCCCACAACCTCGTGCCGTCGCTGAGCGTCGCGGAGAACGTCGCCCTGCCCCTGATGCTCGGCGGCGTGCCGTCGGACGGGCGGGCCGTGCGGGCGCTGGAGGCGGTGGGGCTCGCCGAGCGGGGCGCGGACCGGCCTGCGGAGCTGTCCGGCGGGCAGGCCCAGCGGGTGGCGATCGCCCGCGCGCTGGTCACCGAGCCCGACATCGTCTTCGCCGACGAGCCCACGGGCGCGCTCGACCCGGCCACCGCACACGGCGTGCTCGCGCTGCTGCGGCAGGCCGTCGACCGCGACGGCCACACGGTGGTGATGGTCACCCACGACCCGGTCGCGGCTGCCTGGGCGGACGAGGCCCTGTTTCTGGCGCGGGGGCGGGCCGTCGGCCGGCTGGACCGGCCCGGGGCCGATGAAGTGCGCCGCGTGATGCGGGACCTGGGGCGGGGCGCGGCGACCGTACGTGAGGAGGGGCGCACGGCATGAATGTGACCAAGCTGTTGGCCTCCCGTGCCGCCCGTACGCACCGCAAGGCGTGGGCCGCCGTGTTCGCCGCGCTCGTCCTCACCTCCCTGCTGCTCGGCTCCTTCGTGCTCGCCCTCGCCTCGACCGGGCTCGGACACGCCCGGGTGGAGCGGTACGCGGCGGCCGACCTCGTCGTCACCGGCGACCAGGAGACCCGCTACACCGCCAAGCCCTGGGGCAGCGACCCCCAGACCGCGCGGGCCGGGCTCACCGAGCGGGTGCGGGTGCCGGCGGGCGCGCTGGCTGTGGTGCGGAAGGTGCCCGGTGTACGGGCGGCCGTCGCCGACGATGTGTTCCAGGTCGGGCGCGCGGGACGGGCCGTCACCGGTCGGGCCGGCACCGGTCGGGCCTGGGACGCGGCCCGGCTCGCGCCGTACGAGCTGCGCGACGGGCGCGCCCCGCGCCGGGCGGGCGAGGTCGTGGTGGGCGGCGGGGCCCGCATCGGTGAGCGGGTCACGCTGCGCGTGGCCGGTGCCGACGCGGCGTACACCGTCGTCGGCGTCGCCGACGGCCCGGACGCCGCGGTCTACTTCGCGGCGGCCGAGGCGCGGCGCCTGGCCGGGCACCCGGACACCCTGGACGCCATCGGAGTGATCGCCGAATCCGGCGTGGGGACGGGCGAGTTGTCCTCCCGGGTGCGGCACGCACTCGACGCGGCGGAGCTCCGCAGCGTGGGGCGGCGCGCGGCCGGCGACGTGGCCGAGGTCCAGGTGGAGACCGGGGACGGGCGCGGCGGCCCCGAGTTCCTGGCCGCCGCGCCGGCCCGCAAGGGCATGCTGGAACTGCTGGCGTCCGTGGCCGCCACCGTCGTCCTCATCGCGCTGCTCGTCGTCTCGTCGACCGTCGTCCAGGCGCTGCGGCAACGCGCCCACGAGATCGGGCTGTTGCGCGCCGTCGGCGCGACGCCGCGGCAGCTGCGCGGCGCGGTCGGCCGGGAGGTGGGGCGGGTCGCGGCCCGCGCGGCGCTGCTGGGCGCCGTGGCCGCGCTCCCCGCGTACGCAGGGCTGCGCGGACTGCTGGGCGCGCGCGGTGCGCTGCCGCCCGGCCTCGAACTCCCCTTCCCGCCCTGGCTGTGGCCCGCGCCCCTGGCCACCGCGGGGATCACGGTCCTGATCGCGCGCGCCGCGGCGTGGCTCGCCGGCGCCCGGGCCGCGAAGCTCCGCCCCGCGGAGGCGCTGCGCGAATCGGCCCCCGGCACACCGCGCCGGGTCGCCGGTCTTGTGCTGCTGGCCCTGGGCGTGAGCTCGGCGGGGACGGCCGTCCTGCAGTCCGGCCAGGCCGCCGCGATGGCGGCGGGGGCGGCCGCGGTGACGATGGTCATCGGATGCGCCCTGCTCGGGCCGTGGATCGCCACGGGCGCGATGCGGATCCTCGGCGCTCCGCTGCGCCGCTTCGGCGGGCCCGGCGGCCGCCTCGCCGCCGCCAACTGCACGGCCGCCGCCACCCGCCTGGGCGCGGCCCTCACCCCGATCATCCTGGTCACCGCCTTCACCGCCGTACAGCTCTCGGGCGGCGCCACCCTCACCCATGCCGGCCAGGGCCAGGCCCGCGAGGCGATGCGCGCCGACTTCGCGGTGCGCGCGGACGGCGGCTTGCCGAGCGGCGCGGTGGGGCGGATCCGGGACGTGCCCGGGGTGCGGGCGGCCACCGATGTCGTACGCGGCACGGTGGTGCTGGCCCGGCGGGAGACCGGCGAACCCCGGCTCGACCGGCTGCCGGTCCTCGGCGTCACCCCGGAGGGGCTGCCGCACACCCTCGACCCCGAGCTGCGGAACGGCACCCTGAGCGCGCTGCGTCCCGGCACCGTCGCCGTCGGCGGCGACCGGGCACGCTCCCTCGACGCGCACCCCGGCTCCACGGTGACGCTCCGCCTCGGGGACGGTGTGGAGGCGAAGCTGCGGGTCGTGGCGGTGTACGAACGCTCCCTCGCGCTGGGCGACTTCCTCCTCTCGCGCGATGAACTGCTGGCCCACACCACGATGCCCGGCGCGGGCCAGATCCTGGTCACGGCCGCACCCGACACCGACCGTGCGGCGCTCGCAGAAGCCCTGGCCGCAGCGGTCCCCGGGGCCCGCGTGGCGCCCGACCCCGCGCCGATCCAGGTCGAGCCGGAGGACCAGGAGCTGGTCGAGGTGGTCACGGTCGCCGCGGTCTCCGCGATCGGGGCCTACACGGTGATCGCCGTCCTCAGCACCCTCTCGCTCATCACCATCGGCCGCCGCCCCGAACTCCGCCTGCTGCGCCTCGCCGGCGCCGGCCGCCGCCAACTGCGGCGCATGCTGCGGCTCGAGGCGGCGGCCACGGCGCTGACGGGCCTGGCCGTGGGCGCGGTGGTGGCGTCGGTGCCGCTGCTCGCGTTCAGCGTGGCGATGGCCCGTACGGTGCCCTATCTGCCGCCGGTCCAGGCGCTGGTGATCGTCGCCGTGGTCGCGGTGACCGCGGCCGCGGGCACCCTGCCCCCGGCCCGCGCCGCGCTACGGGGCCGCTACCCGGGGGCGGGCCCGGCGGCGGGCTGAGGGAGGGGGGTCGGTTTCTCCGCCACCCCTTGCGTCACCCCTTGTTCAGATACGCGAGCACCGCCAGCACCCGGCGGTGCCCGCTGTCGCTCGGCGGCAGGCCCAGCTTCGAGAAGACGTTGCCGATGTGCTTGCTGACCGCGCGGTCGGAGACGACCAGCGTCTTCGCGATGGTGGCGTTGTCGCGGCCCTCCGCCATCAGATGCAGCACCTCGCGTTCGCGCGGGGTCAGGGAGTCCAGGGGGTCGTCGCGGCGCCGGGTCATCAGCTCCGTGACCACCTCCGGGTCCAGCGCAGTGCCGCCCGCCGCGACCCGCTCCAGGGCGTCCAGGAACTCGTCGACCCGGCCGACCCGGTCCTTCAGCAGATAGCCGACCCCGCTCGCGCCCCCGCCCAGCAGCTCCGCGGCGTACGTCTCCTCGACGTACTGGGAGAGCACCAGCACCGGCAGACCGGGGATCTCCTTGCGCGCCGCGAGCGCCGCGCGCAGGCCCTCGTCGCGGAAGCCGGGCGGCATGCGCACATCGAGGACGGCGACGTCCGGGCGGTGTTCGAGAAGGGCGGGCAGCACCTCGGGGCCGCTGCCGGCGACCGCGGCCACCTCGTGGCCGGCGGAGGTCAGCAGCAGGACCATCCCCTCCCTCAGCAGGGCGTTGTCCTCGGCGATCACCACGCGCACGGCAGCTCCACTTCGATCACGGTCGGCCCCCCGACGGGGCTGTTCACCTCCATGGTCCCGTCAAGTGCCGCCACCCGGCGCCGCATCCCGAGCAATCCGCTGCCGCCCATGCCTCCGCCGGGGGCCGCGGCCGGGGTTTCGGCGCCGCCCCGGCCCTCGTCGCGTACGACGATCCGCAGCCGCCCGGCCGTACGGATCAGCTCCACCCGGGCGCGCTGGGAGCCGCTGTGCTTCGCGGCGTTGGTCAGCGCCTCCGCGATCACGAAGTACGCGGCGGCCTCGACCGCGGCGGGGGCGCGCGGCAGGTCCTCGCCCTCGACGCCCTTGCCCTCGACCCCGTCCGCGTCCACGGCCACATCGAGCCCGCTGCTGGCCGCGAGCGCGCGCACGGCGCCGACGAGGCCGCGGTCGGTGAGGATCGGCGGGTGGATGCCGCGGACGACGTGGCGCAGCTCGGTCAGCGCCTCCTCGGCCTGGTTCTGCGCGTCGTCGAGGAGCCGGCGCGCCGCGTCGGGGTCCTTGTCGTACGCCCGCTTGGCCAGTCCGACCCGCATCGACAGGGCCACAAGACGGGCCTGGGCGCCGTCGTGCAGATCGCGTTCGATGCGCCGCAGCTCGGCGCCGTGCGCGGCGACGGCGCCCGCGCGGGTGACGGTCAGCTCCTCGACCCGCTCGGCGAGGTCGGCGCTGCGCCGGGCCTCGGGGGAGGGGGTCAGCAGCGCGGTCGACCACATGGCGTCGACGTCGGCGAGGCGCGAGAGCAGCGGCAGTACCACGGCCGGGCGCTTGAGCAGCCCGCACCACACCCCGTCGACGAACACCCCCACGGACCAGACGATCAGCGAGACGTAGGCGAGGACGAGGCCGTAGCCGAAGTGCGCGAAGAGCCAGCGCAGATCCCGGTAGGTGCTCGGGTCCCGGGTCGCCGCGCGCACCCGCTCGGACAGCTCGCCGGTGAGCGGCACATACGCCTCGGGGACCGCCTTCCCCGACCAGGCCCCCACCTCCCGCCGCTTGAACCCGGCCATCCTGCGCAGCAGCAGCACCGTCTCCGGCAGCACGGCCGCGCCGACCACCAGGACCGTCGCGACGGCGGTGAACAGCAGCAACGCGATGTAGAGATACGACACCAGGGCCAGCGCGGCCGCCCGCATCAACTGGGCCGTGGCCCGCCCCGCCTGCTCCATCGTCTCGCGCATGGCAAGAGGCTAGGCGACCGGTCGCGGGGGCGCGGGCGATCGTGCACCCCGGCCTTGGTGTAGCGCGCTACACCATGACTTCGGGAGGGCGCACCCTCGAACACCCCAGGCCCTGGGCGGCATTGTGGATCACACAAGCTCACCGGAACCGCTCACCGGAACCGCTCACCGAAGGAACCCACCATGAAGTCTCTGCTCTGGACCCTCCTGACCATCGCCCTCGTCGCCAACGTCTTCACCAGCATCACGCTCAGCGGGGTCACGCAGATGCTCGTGAGCATCGGCACGGGCGTTGTGGTGCTCGCGTCGGCCGCGGGCCTGTACGTGCTGCGCGAGAAGCACGCCGGGTGATTCGCGGACGTCTTCCGGTCGGTTTCCGGCAGAGCCGATCAATCCCCTCCTGCGTCTGAGCCTGTGGGCAGATGATGGACGAAGCCTTTCGAGGCGAAGGGGGACGGGCTCATGCACGAGAAGGACGTCGCGGCGCTACGCGACAGGGCAGAACGGGCCGCGACCGAGGCCCTGGCGTGCACCGCGTCGAACCGTCTCCCCGATGCACCACCCGACCCCGCACCGCCCGACCCCGCACGAGCCGACCGCGTACGGTCCGAACTGGACACACTCGAAGCGGAGCTGGCCGCCGCCGTCCCGGACACCGACCCGCTGCTGTGCACCGTACGGGCCCGCCTCGGCGGCCTGTACGCCGATCGCTACCAGCGCGCCCCCACGGCCGAGGACCGGGCCCGGGGGCTGCGGCTGCTGCGCGCGGCCCGCGCCACCGGGGCGCTCGGCCCACGGGACCGGACCTTCGCCACCCTCGACCAGACGCAGCTGATGCTGACCCCCGCCATGGTGACCGGGTGGGACGGCACGCTGTCCCAGTTCATGGAGTCATTGAAGCTGGGCCGCCGGATATCGGCGGGTGACCCGGAACTCACCGGCGACCTCGCGGAGCTGGTCGGACTGCTGACCGAACTGGCGTCGGCGCTGCCCGAGAAGGTCGGCGAGCCCATGTCGTGGATCGCCGAGACCCTTGAGCGGTCCCAAGCCGTCGCGCACTCCGGGGACCTCGAGCAAGTGGCCGACATGGCCCACCAGATGTCGCAGCGGCTGCCTGGCGGCCACTCCGAGCTGCTGCGGACGCTGGGCGACATGGCTGCCGAATTCGCCGCGGACGGAGCGGGCGAGGATGGCGGGACCGAGCCGCCGACGGACTTCACCGACGAAGAGGCAGCTCTCACGTTCGCCCAATTGGCCCTTGTGATGGAGCTCCAAGTCCCCGGCACCATCCGGTCGGAAGACCTGGGCAGCCTGGTCGAGGCGATGAGCCAGGGCCCGGACGGCGAAGAGGCGGAGACCGCGATGCGGGCCGCGTTGAGCAGCATGGCCCACGGCGTACGCACGGGCGACGCCGACCGGCTGGCCCAGGCGGCGGAGCTGATCAACGGGGCGGTGGGCGACGGAGGATCCGGCCGGGTGGACTGGATGGCCAACCTCATCTCCCCCGGTCTGCTGGCCGCGGCCACCACACTGGGCGGCAACCTCAAGGACCGCGACCAGGCGCGCGCCCAACTCGACAGGCTCTTTGACCCCGCCTCCTCGGTGTTCGACTCGGCACACGCCACCGGGCCCGGCGCGGCGGGGCTGCGGATCTGCAACCAGTGCATGCATGTTCATATGCGTACGAACCAGGCCCTGGGCGAGCGGGACAGCGAAAAGCTCGAGGACCTGCTCGGTGAACTGCTCGACCTGCTGGAGGAGACCGACGACCGCGGCGAATGGCGGTTCCTGGTGCTCTTCCTGCTCGGCCAGGTCCAGCTGAGCCTGGCCATGCTGGACGGCGGGGCCACCGCCCTGCGCACCGCCGTCGCCTATCTCGAGGAGGCGACGCGGGACCCGAAGGTCCCGGCCTTCGCCCGGCCCATGATGGACGCGGCCTGGGCCCCCGCACTGACCCTGTTCTCCCTGGTCGAACCCGACCCCGTGCGGGTCAGGGAAGCCGTGGCCAGGGCCCGGCGGGCCCTGGAGGGCCCCGCCTCGACGGCCGACTGGCACGTCCGTATCCGGCAGGCCCTCGTCTACGCGCTGCTGGCCGTTCACAGGTCGACCGGTGATGGTGCCGTCCTGGACGAGGCCATCGGCGAACTGGAACAGGCCCGCCGCGACCTCACCGACCTCACCGACCGCGCCGGCCCGGAGATCGGCCAGAAGGTGCTGTGGGACCTGGCCGAGGCGTACCACCTGCGCGGCGACCAGGAGCGCGACGACCAAGCCGCCGCCGTCGGCGCAGCGCAGGAGTCGCTGCGGATGCTCGCCGAGGACGTGCTGTTGCAGCTCGGCGCGGAGCACGGTCTTGAGGTGGCGAGGGCGGGGGCCAGTCGTGGGTTGCTCGCTGCTCAGTGGGCTGCTGTGGACGGGCGGGTCGCCGAGGCGGTGGAGGCGCTGGAGAACGGTCGGGGGTTGGTGCTGCGTGCGGCGGCCGCGGCGGCGGGGGTTCCGGAGCAGTTGGCCGCGCGGGGCGAGGCGGAGCTGGCCGAGCAGTGGCGGAACGCCGTACGGGACCTCCCGCCCCAGGCCGCGCCGACGACCGGTGGCACCGGCACCGGCACCCCGGAAGACGTCCGGACCGCGCTCGCCCGCATCATGCCGACCGCCGACCCCGCCCCCGGCCTCACCATCCCCAGCACCCTCCGCCGCCGCGCCCTGGACGCCCTGCGGAGGCCTGACGGCGGCGGGGCGGAGGGGCTGCGCGGCCTGCTTGGCGCCCCCGGGGTCGCCGAGCTGCGGGAGGGACTGCGGGCCGTCGGGTCCGACGTCCTGGTCTACCTGGTGCCCGGGCAGGGCGCGGCGGACGGTGCGGCCGTGCTCGTACCGCGTACGGGTCGGCCGACAGCGCTGGAGCTGCCGGGGCTCGGTGCGCCCGGGCGGGAGCCGTTGGAGCGCTATCTGGATGCGGGTGCCCGGCGTTCGGCGGTGCCTGAGGGCGACTTGGACGCGTACGACGAGGCTCATCGGCAGTGGGAAGCCGCGCTGGAGGCGTTGTGCGACTGGGCGGGCGAGGCCGTGTTCGGGCCGGTGTTGGGCGCGCTGGGGGTCCGTACGGCGGAGGGGCCGGATGAGCAGGCCCCTGTCCGGCTCGTGCTCGTGCCGTGCGGCAACCTCGGCGCGGTCCCCTGGCACGCGGCGCGGCTCCCTGCGCCATCGGCGTACAGGTATGTCTGCGAGGGCGTGGTCGTGTCGTATGCGGCGTCGGGTGGGGAGTTTCTGCGGGCGGTGCGGCGTGGCCGGATGGCGGTCGGTGAGCGTGTGGTGTTGGTGGACGATCCCAGTGGGGATTTGATGTGGGCGCAGGACGAGGTGGCGGCTCTGCGGGCCGCGTACTATCCCGATGCTCTGTTGTACGGGTGGCACGAGACCGTGCCCGAAGGGGCGGGCACGCCGGAGGATGTGCTCTCCCACCTCCCCGGCAGTCCATCGCCCGCTTCGCTGCTGCATCTTGTGGTGCACGGTCTGGCCGGGGTGCGGCCCACCGACTCGGCGCTGCATCTCGCCGAGGGGCGGCTGACGGTCACCCGCATCCTCGACGTACCGGTCCTGTCCGCTGAGGACCGGGCCGCCGCCGGGCCGTTGATCGTGCTCAGTGCTTGTGAGACGGACCTCAGCAGCCGTGATCACGACGAGGCGCTGACCCCGACGACGGCGTTGCTGGCGCGCGGGGCGACTGATGTGGTGGGTTCGCGGTGGAAGGTGTCGGACAGTGCGTCGGCCGCGCTGATGGTGGTCTTCCACCACCAGCTGACCGTGATGGGGCTGGCTCCGCCGGATGCGTTGCGTGCCGCGCAGTTGTGGATGCTGGACCCGGACCGGCGCCCGGTGCCGGGGCTGAGGGGTGAGTTGCTGGCGGAGACCGAGGGCAATGTGCGGGGGCTGGCCCGGGTGGTGTCCTGGGCCGGGTTCATCCACCAGGGCAATCCGGCTGCCGACGCGCTGGCGGAAGAGCAGGGTCCGGTCGGGGCGTCACGCGGCAGGGCGGCACGGGCCGCGGACAAGGCTGCGACGTTGAGTCCCCCCTGGCGGCTCGACAATCCGTCCGCCGACGGAACGCCGTCCGGCGCCGCCCGCCCGCGTGCGGAGACCGACCTCACGCTGCTCGAAAGCGCCCTGCGAGAACTGGAGGCGCTCGACGGGGAGTTGGCTGCCGTCGTCCCGGAGGGCGATCCGCTGCTGTGCACCGTACGGGTCCGGCTGGGCTGCTTGTACGCCGACCTCTACGCGCGGAATCCCACGGACGACCTTCGGGCCCGTGGGCTGCGGCTGCTGCGCGGGGTCCGCGCCACCAGGGTGCTCGATCCGCAGGAGGGGCGGGTCGCCGCCATCCGGCTGGTGGTCTTGTTGTCGCCGCCCGGTTCGATGCATGGGTGGGAGGGCAAGTTCGACCAGATCATGGAGGTCTTCGATCTGGGCCGCCACATATTTGCGGGCGATCCGGAAACCATCGCTGACCTGACGGAGCTGCGTGGGCTGCTGGCCGGCCTGGTATCGGAATCGCCAGAGGGCTTCGCTGAACCCATGAGGCGGTTGATCGAGAACTTGGACATGATCGAGATCGCGCGCTCCGAGGGCGCGATCCGGATCGACGACCTGGCTGCGCGACTTGAGCGATTGGCATCGATGCTGGAGAGCCCAGACTCTGATTACCTGCGGTCCTTGAGCAGCACGGTCTCCGAGTTGGTCACCGAGTTCGCTACCGGCGAACCCGACGCCCATATAACCCCGATCGTGGTCACGGATACGGATGAGGCGGCTGCCACCACGCTGGCACAGACCATCGCCATGATCGAGATGAGCAATCCCGGCACTGTCCGGCCCGACGACTTGCCCGCGCTGGTCGAAGCGCTGGGCAAGGGGAGCGAGGGCGAAGAAGCGGACATCGCTTGGTGGGCCGCGCTGGGTCGTTTGCTGCACGGCATGCGCACTGGCGACCCCGACCTGCCGGCCGAGGCGGCGGAACTGCTCGGCGGTGTGATGGCCAGCAACAGCTCGGAGCGGACGAACTGGTTGAGCGAACTTCTCTCGCTCGGCGCGCTGGGCGAGACGTTCACCATGGGCGGGAACCTCGCTGATCGTGACCAGATGCGGGCTCGGCTCGACAAGTTCATCGACCTTGCTTCCGTCATGCCGCGCTCGGCACCCACCAACCCGTCGTTCCTGCGGCTCCTGCGGTCTGTGCAGGGGTTCACCCGGTGCGCACATCTCCAGCTGCGCATCGCCGAGGCAGCCGAGGAAGGCGATTCCGAAAAACTTCAGGGCGTGATCGAGGAGACGCTGGACCTGCTCGGGGAGAGCGACGAACACAGCGAGTGGCGAATCCTGGTTCTCTATCTTCTCGGCCTCGCTCATGGGGCTTGGGCCCTGCTGGACGGCGGGATGAACGCTCTGCGCACCGCCCTCGCCTACTTCGAGGAGACGATGGAGCATCCGAGCGTCCCGGCGGCCCTGCGGCCGATGAAGGAGGCGCTTGAGGTGGCCATGCTGGGTGTGTCCTCTCTGCTCGAACCCGACCCGCCACGTGTCCTGGAGGCCGTGGCCCAGGTCCGGCGAACCCTGGATGGCCCCGTCACGATCCCCGACCAGCATGTGCGCACCCGGCAGGCCATCGCGTCCGCGCTGCTGGCCGTGCACAAGCCGATGGGCGACCGCTCCGTTCTGGAGGAGGCGGTCGGCGAGCTGGAACAGGCCCGCCGCGACCTCACCGAGCGGATGAGCCCGGACACCAGAAATAGTGTGCTGTGGGAACTGGCCAAGGCATATCAGGAGCGTGGTGACCGGGAGCGCGATGATCTGGGCGCGGCGGTCGGCGCGGCGCAGGAGTCGCTGAAAGTGCTCGCCGAGAACGTGCTGCTGCAACTCGGTGCGGAACACGGCCTTGAGGCGGCGAGGGCGGGGGCCAGCTGTGGGTTGCTCGCTGCTCAGTGGGCAGCTGTGGACGGGCGGGTCGGTGAGGCAGTGGAGTCGCTGGAGAATGGTCGGGGGCTGGTGCTGCGTGCGGCGGCGGCTGCGGCGGGGGTTCCCGAGCAGTTGGCCGCCCGGGGTGAGGCGGAGCTGGCCGAGCAGTGGCGGAACGCCGTAGCGGGCCTCCCGGCCGAGGCCGCGCCGACGGCCAGCCGCCCGGATATCCGTACCGGAGCAGGTACGAGTACGGGGATGGGTTCCGGCTCCATGGAAGAGCTCCGGAGCGCGCTCGCGCGCATCGTTCCGTCCGGGGCCGCCCCCGGTTTCACCATCCCCAGCACCCTGCGCCGCCGCGCCCTGGACGCCCTGCGGCTGCCTGACGGCGACGGCTCCGAGGGGCTGCGCGGGCTGCTCGGCACGCCCGGGCTCGCGGAGTTGCGGGAGGGGCTGCGGGCCGCCGGTGCCGTTGCCCTGGTCTATCTGATGCCCGGGCAGGGCACTGAGGACGGCGCGGCCATCCTCGTACGGCGCACCGGGGAGCCAACGGCGCTGCCGCTGCCGCTGCCGGGGCTCGGCGCGCAGGGTCGGCAGGCTCTGGAGCGCTATCTGGACGCGGGTGCGCGGCGGTCGGCGCTGCCTGAGGGGGACTTGGACGCGCGCGACGAGGCTCAGCGGCAGTGGGAGGCCGCGCTGGAGGGGCTGTGCGACTGGGCGGGCTCGGAGGTGTTCGGGCCGGTGTTGGACGCGCTGGGGGTCCGTACGGCGGACAGCGAACCGGGCCGCCCCGCTCGGCTCGTCCTCGTGCCGTGCGGCAACCTCGGCGCCGTTCCCTGGCACGCCGCGCGGCTCCCCGCGCCACGGGGACACCGGTACGTCTGCGAGAGCGTGGTCGTGTCGTACGCCGCGTCCGGTGGGGAGTTTCTGCGGGCGGCGGGGCGTGGCCGGATGGCGGTCGGTGAGCGTGCGGTGCTGGTGGCCGATCCCAGTGGCGATCTGATGTGGGCGGAGGACGAGGTGGCGGGTCTGCGGGCTGCCTACTATCCCGATGCGCTGCTGTACGGGTGGCATGAGGACGCGCCCGAAGACGCCTCGGGCACGCCCGAGGATGTGCTGTGCCATCTGCCCGGCAGCCCCGCCGCGTCCCCCGCCTCGCTGCTGCATCTTGTGGTGCATGGCCTGGCGGGGCTGCGGCCCACCGACTCGGCTCTCCATCTCGCCGAGGGACGGCTGACGGTCACCCGCATCCTCGACGTACCGGCCGTGTCCGGTGAGGATCGGGTCGCTACCGGGCCGTTGATCGTGCTCAGTGCTTGTGAGACGGACCTCAGCAGCCGTGATCACGACGAGGCGCTGACCCCGACGACGGCGTTGCTGGCGCGCGGTGCCACGGACGTGGTGGGTTCGCGGTGGAAGGTGTCGGACAGTGCGTCCGCCGCGCTGATGGTGGTTTTCCACCATCACCTGACCGTGACCGGACTGGCTCCGCCGGATGCGTTGCGTGCGGCTCAGCTGTGGATGCTGGATCCGGATCGGCGGCCCGTGCCCGGGCTGACAGGGGACTTGCTGGCGGAGACCGAGGGCAATGTGAGGGGACTGGCCCGGGTCGTGTCCTGGGCCGGGTTCATCCACCAGGGCAACCCCGCGGCCCAGGCCGCCGTGCCGGGAGGACGGGCATGACCACCAACGATCTGATGGAACTGCTGCGCCGGTATCTGCCGGAGATCCGCGCCTCGCTCACCGCCCCGCAGTTCGCCCGCTTCCAGGACAGCGTGCGACGGCTCGCGGAGGTCGGGGACGACGGGCGGGCTATGCGCCTCGCGCTGCGCGAGGTGCGGCTGTGTCTGCTGCCGCTGCCGCGCGAGAACGAACTGCGCAGGCGGCTTGACCAGTTCCGGTCGGCGGGCGCCGCCCCCGCGGCGGTCCTGCCGGACGCGGCCCAGCTGGACGAGCTGATACGGCTGCTGGAGTCGGTGGACTGGCCGACGCTGGACCCCGCGAGCGCGGAGATCGCCCGGGGGGTCAGACGGCGGCTGCTGACCACTCCCGCGCGCGGGCCGGAAGAGCTCACGGGCGCCGCCGCCCAGGACCCGGCCAGGGCCGGGCTCATCCGGCTGACCGACCCCGAGCTGGGGGACCGCTACCCGGACTTCCAGTTCGATCCGGATACCGGCGAGCCCCATCCGGTCGTGCAGCGGATCAACAGGCTGCTGCTCTCCGACCAGGACCCCTGGGGCGCCGCGGACTGGTGGCTCGCCGGCAACTCCTGGCTGCGCGACACGCCCGCCACCCTCGTCGGGCGGGTGCCGGACGCGCTGCTGACCGAGGCCGCCGCCGCGTTGGTGGGGGACGGGCGATGGTAGAGCAGGCTCCCAACGAGGACGCGCGGATGAACCCGACCCTGATCGGTCTGGAGGCGGGCACCGAGCTGTGGCGGTGCCATGAAACGGCGTACTGCTGCACCGAGTTCAACCCGGTCACCTCGCACTCCCACTTCGGCGGCAGCCGCTTCGACGGCACGGCCGAGGACCCGTATCCGTATCTGTACGCGGCCCTGGAACCGGCCACCACCCTGGCCGAGGTGCTGCTGCGCGACATGGAGTTCACCTGGCCGGCCGGGATGCGTCAGGTGCCGTGGGCGAAGGCCGCGATCCGCTCGCTCTCCAAGCTGCGGGTGACCGAAGACCTCACGCTGGTACGGCTGGTCAAGGAGGAGGACCTGGCCGGGGTGTTCCAGAACTCATGGCTGCTGGAGACCGATGGGCCGGGCTATGCGCAGACCCGCGCCTGGGCGCGGGAGATCCGGCGCCAGGCGCCGGAGGCCCAGGGGCTGATATGGGAGTCCCGGCGGCACCGGGACCGCCGAGCGCTGGTGCTGTTCGGCGACCGTTGCGGGGCGGAGCCGCTGAAGGCGGTGCCGGACTACGCCCACAACCTGGGGACCTTCGAGGGGGCGAGCGTGGCCAACGAACTCCTGGCTCCGCTGCGGGCGGTCATCGTGCCGCCCGGCATGCGGATGTGAGCGCGCGGGGCGGCACGGGGGTTGCCGCCCCGCGCTCCGGTCGGGGTCAGTCGGGGCTTGGGCCCGGGCCGTACAGCCGTACGGTGATGGTGATGCGCAGGCCGAGCCGGAGTTGGTCTTCGTCGCGCAGGGGGGTACGGACGCCCGGCATGAGCTTGGCGCCGTTGATGAACGTGCCGTTGTGGCTGCCCTCGGGCGGCTCCTCGGCCCAGGCGCGCCCGTCCGGCTCCACCGTGATTGACACATGGCGGCGGGAGACCTTCGGCCGGTCGGCGAAGACGGCGGCGGTGTCCGGCGCCCAGTCCGGGTGCCGGCCCAGGGTGAGCGGTGCGTCGGTGCCGTGTCTGAGTTCCAGGCAGGGATCGGAGCAGATCAGCAGCACATGGGTGCGTGTGCTGTCGCAGGCGGCGCAGCGGGGGTCCCGAGGGGCAACCTGCTCACGGCAGTTCCAGCAGGGTCTGGATGTCTCCACCCCGGAGCTCGGGTCGGGTTCCTGTTCCGGTTCCCGTCCCGGTTCCGGTCCCGGTTCCGGTCCCGGCCCCGGTCCCGGTCCCGGTCCCTGTTCTTCCTCGTCGTCCTCAGCATCGGGAATGGGCATCCAGTCCCTGCTCACCGGCCACCACCCCGTACCACCCGCAGGTCCAGGGCCACCGTCCCGTCCCCGGCCGGTCGTACGCCGGTGACCGTGACCACCGTGCCCGCCAACTCCCCCTGGTCGAAGAGCGCGCGGGCCAGCGGGTTGATCAGGTGGGTCTCCAGCAGCATGCCGATGCCCCGGCCGCCGTTGTCGACGTCGGCCGTGCAGTAGGCGGAGAGCGCCTGATGCGCGTCGTCGGAGAGGCGCAGATGTACGCCCTGCTCCTCCCGCAGCACGCGCTGGATGTTGCCGATCTGCGAGTTGAAGATCTCGGCGGCCACCTTCGTGTCGATGTAGTCGAAGACCACCACATTGCCGCCGAGCCGGTTCATCAGCTCCGGGCGGCCGATCTCCTCGACGAAGTGTTCCTTGACGTTGCTCAGAATGATCTCTTCCAGCTGGTGGTACGGCATACCCGGCTCGGCCACCCGCCCCTCGCGCCGGCCCTCACCCGTCCGCTTCCTGACCCCGAGGTTGGAGGTGAAGATCAGCACGCATTCGCTGAAGTACGTGGTGACCCCCTGCCCGTCCGTGAGCCTGCCGTCCTCCAGCACCTGGAGGAACTTGTCGAGCACGGCCTTGTCGGCCTTGTCGATCTCGTCGAACAGCACGACCCGGAAAGGGTCGTTGCGCACCGCCGTGGTCAGCTCGCCGCCCGCCTCGTAGCCCACATATCCCGGTGGCGCGCCGAGCAGCCGGTCCACCGAGTGCTTCGAGGAGAACTCGCTCATGTCGAAGCGCAGACAGGCGTCCTCGGTGCCGAACAGCACCGTGGCCACCGACTTGGCCAGCTCCGTCTTTCCGGTGCCGGTCGGGCCCGCGAAGAAGAGGACACCGCGTGGGCGGCTGCCGGGGTGGGAGGCCTGGGCGCCGGAGAGGCCGAGGGCGGCGCGTTTGAGGATGTCCAGCGTCTTGCCGACCGCCTTCTCCTGGCCCTTCACCCGCGAGCGGATGTACGCCTCGCCCTTCCTGATCTGCTCGCGGACGTAATCGGCCTGCCAGGGGTTGTCCTTGACGCCGAGCTGGTAGATCCGCACCGCGTCGCGCATCTCGGCGAACGACAGTCCGCGGTCGAGGGCCATACGGGCGCTCTCCCGCATCGCGCGCAGCGTCAGCCCGGCGGTGGCCCGGGCGAAGGTGTCGACGTCGTGTTCGTCCGGCCGCCGTTCCCCGTCGAGTCGTTCCTTGTCGAGCCGTACCTGCCCGTTCGTGTCCTCGCTGCCGCCGCCGGACTTGGCGATGTGCTCCTGCGCGAGCAGCTGGGCCATGCGCCGCCTGCTGCCCAGGTCGGGCAGCGGGATGCCGATCGTACGGACCCGCTCGCTGCCCGCCACCAGCCAGGTGGGCAGGTCGCGTTCGCCGTCGGCGAGCCAGATCACGGGGTTGAACAGGCGCCGTCCGCTGTCCGGGTCCGGGATCGGCCGGGCTTCCTCAGCGAGTTTGAGGCAGTTGAGGAAGAAGTCCCGCTCCGGGTCGCTGAGGTGGGTGACATCGGTGGGGATACGGGCGGCGTAGTCGATCAGGAGCACGACGCGGTACGGGTGTTGCCGCTGTGGCGTCTCCGGGCGCGTACGGATCTCGGGTGTCTTCTTCGCCCGCTGCACCTGCTGCTTCCAGCCGGTGACGATCGAGTGCAGGGTGCGTTCGGCCTCCGCCAGGGGTACGGGGGTGTCGGTGCGCTGGGCGCGGGCGGCCCTGGGGGCGTCCCGGCCGTGCAGCAGTTCGCGCACCTCCTTGGCCACGGGGTCGTCTTTGGGCGCGCGGCCGGTCACGACGGTGAAGCCGTCCGCGATGTCGAAGCGGATCAGCACCTCGTAGCCCTCCTCCCGCAGGGCGTTCCACAGGACCTCGGTGAGGGTGTGGTGGTCGTCGTACTGCCGCTCCGCGCCGCCCTCGTCGGGGTCTTTGTCGTGCCGGACGAGGTGGAGGTCCCGGATGCTGCCGTGCAGCACGTACTGGGACTGCACGCTGAGGGTGCCGACCAGTTCCTCGGTGAAGGCCGGGAGGGCGCGCTCCCGGCGGCCGGCGGCCGGGGACGCGGGTGGCTTTCCTGGCTCGGGCGTGGTCATCGACGCCGCTCCTCGTTGTCCTGGTAACGGGCCTTGAGCGGGGGCGGGTTGTAACGGGTCGACCGGGACGTCGCGGGCCGGGCCGGCTGCTCGGGCGGCTGCCCGAGGTCGAACTCCAGGCTGAGCCCCGCATGTTTGGTCAGCCGCCCCAACGCCTCCAGGTGCTGGGACGCCTGGGCGCAGCGCTTCCGGTCGAGGGCGCGGTCGGCGTCGGTCTCCTCGGCCGGGTCGCGTTCGCGGTGCATGGTGGCGACCCGGGCGGAGCCGTGTACGTCCACGCTGACGCGGAGCCAGTGTTCTTCGCCCCAGCCCGGTGGAGTCCAGTCGATCACCCGGACCGTTCCGGACGTGGAGTGCGTGAACGCCTCGGGCTCCGAGCGCTTGACCGCCGCGCGGATCACCTCCGCGGCGTACGCGCGCTCGTACGCGTCGACCCGTTCCTTGACTCGCTCGCCGACGCGGGCCTTGACCCGTTGGCGCTCGGCGTCCACCAGGGCGCCGCCCTTGTCCAGGATTCCCTCCAGGATCGCGATTTCCGCCGTGGCGTCGGGCAGCGGGCCGGGGATGCCGGGCGGGACGTTCCGGAGGAAGGCCAGCTGCTGGGCCGCCCACTCCTCGTGCTCCCGCCGCTGCTCGGCTTCGTGTGTCTTCTGCTTGGCGAAGTGGGCGGCCTGCCGCAGATGGAGCTTGGCCATGGAGGGCCGCCGGCCGACGACCTTCACCGCGCCGGCGATCTGCTCCTCCACCAGGCGGTAGTCCGCCGCGGAGATGTGGTGCGGGAGCGTGGCCAGCAGCTCGGCGCCCCGCCGTACCACCTCGTCCTCGGTGAGCGCGCCCGCCGCCACGGTCGGCTGCTGCTGCTGCTGCTGCTGCTGTGCGGCGGCGGTCGGTGGTGCCTCGGCCCCGGTGGCGGCCTGCTCGTACTCCGCAAGCGCCTGCTGACGTCGGGCGCGCAGCTTGGCGTGCCAGCCGTCGTCGGTGTCGGGATGGGCTACGGACACCGGGCCGACGGCGGCCGCCATCGTCGCCCGTGCGTACGCGGCCTCGGCGCAGCGCAGCCGGCGGTCGGTTTCGGCCAGCCGGTGCCACATCTGCTCCAGGCTCGCACCGTTCAGGTCCAGCGGTGGCGGCAGGTCGGGCAGGCCGGGCGTACCGGGCGTGCCGGGTGGTCCGGACGGACCGTCGGGGCCGGTGGGCGGGGCGGTGCGCCGGAACCGAGCGTGCAGCGAGTCGATACGGGCGTTGGCGCGGGCCGCGGCGAAGGCGGCGTCCTTCCAGCACGCCGCCGCCTGACAGGCGTCCAGCTGCCGCTGCTCCAGCTCCGCCTGGTGCGCGGCGGCGCGGATGACGGCCTCCGAGAGCAGCTGCGCACCGGCCATGGCGGCGCGGCCGACGAGCAGGGCGCCGCCGAGCGCGCTCAGGCCGATCAGGGCGGGCACCACCATGTCGTGCAGCTGGTCCATGGCCGAGTCCATCGCGTGCCCGGCGGCGTTGTGCACCGCGTTGGCCACGTGGTCGCCGACACCTGTGTCGATGTGGCCCGTGATGTGTTGCGACACCCCGTTGTCCGGCACCGCGTTCTGAAAGGCGTCGGACACCCCCGGAGCCGGAGGGGGCTCCGACAAGAAGGTCGGGATCACGTCGTCGACGCCGGGGACGGCTACTCCTGAACTCATAGGTGGTGTCCCGTCTGTGGCATGGTGGCCGCCGTCGTCCAGCGGCCGGGGTGGGCCCGGTCGTCCTGGCCGCGCAGCTCCGCGACGTAGCGCCGCCAGCCGCGCAGCCGGTGCCAGGTCCACCAGGCGAGCGCGGCCACAGTGGCCAGCGGCCACACCCAGGCGGCGTAGACCACGGTGAGCCACATCAGGCCGAGCGGCAGCAGGATCAGCAGGCCGCGGACCGGGAAGCGGACGCCTGGGGCGCGTATGAAGCGGGCGGCGGGCAGCGCGCGGCGGATCAGCAGCCCGGCCAGGGAGCGGTGCGGGTGGTAGAAGGGGCTGCCGATGCGGTACGCCGCCCACAGCTCCAACGCCGGGACGGCGGCCGCCGCCGGGAGGGCCAGCATCCAGGCCGTCAGCACGGTGCTCTGTGCGGCCCAGCCCGCGAGGTCGCTCAGGCCGATCACGAGAATCCAGGGGCAGACCAGGACCATGGCCCCGCCGAGGGCCCAGCCGAGCGTGGGCAGCATGTCCGCTCTGCGCACCCACAGCGTGGCCACGTCCAGGTCGCGCTCGGTGCGCAGGGCGGCGCGCTGTTCGTCGACCCGGCCCTGCGCCTCGGCCGACTCCTGCGCGGCGTACCCGGCCAGCCACTCGGCCAGTTGCAGCCGCACCAGGTCGTCCGGGTCGCGCAGCAGCCGGTCGTACCAGGGCACCGGCTGCTCCAGCGCGGCCTGGATGCGGGCGGTCCGGTCCCTGAGTTGCCGCCCCAGCGCCTCAGGGGCCGCGGCCTGCGACAGCAGCGCGGTGAGCCGGGTGCGGTCGAGCCGGGTGGCGGCGCGCACCTCGGCGCGCGCGGCGCGCAGCAGGGGCGACTCCGTGATCACCTGCTCGACGGTGTGCTCCCAGCGGGACCGGGCCGTCAGCCACCGCTCGTGCACCTTGGCGAGCCCTTCACCGCCGGGCCGTTGCTCCAGCAGCGGCAGGATGGTGTGGTCCTGCAGGTCCTTGACGAGGGAGAGGGAGAACTCGTCGCCCCGCCCGGCAGCCCGCAGCAATCCGCCCAGCCCCGTCGGATCGAGTGGCACCCCGCGGTACGAGGCGTCGAGGGTGGGGCCGAGCCAGGAGATCAGCCGGACCAGCGTGGCGGGCCTGGGCTCGGCTTCCAGGAGGGCGAGCAGCGCGGCCAGTTCGTCGGCGTCGAAGCCCGATTTGTTCTCGAACTGGCGCAGCCAGCCGGTGAACTCCCCTCGGCTGCGCCGCCGGCCCAGGGTGCGCTGGGTCTGCCGCCAGTTCTCGCTGAACGCCCTGGCCAGCTGCTTCGGCCGGGTGTACTGCTCGCCGAGGAACGCGAACGGCTCGATGCCCGGGTCCTCGGCCGGGTCCGATGCGCCGGGGGCGGTGCCCTCCTCCCAGGGGGCGATCGGCGGCGCGCCGCCCACCAGCCACTGCGCCACCTCGTCGGTGCCCCAGCGGTGCTCGGGGTCGCGGGTGAGCAGCCCCTTGCAGAGCAGCAGCAGCCGGGCGTCGGTGACCAGCACCAGGTCCGGGGCGCGGGAGCTGATCTCCTCCCGTACGAAGTCGTTGTCGGTGAACGGGACGGGGTGCCGGCCGCCGGCCATCTCGGCCACGATCATCCCGAGCGACCACCAGTCGGCGGGCGGGTGGATGAGCTGGTTGCGCAGCGACGCCTGCGGTGACATGTAGAGCGCGGTGCCGACCCAGCGCTCGTTGCGGGTGTAGCGCTCGGCGGGCTCGTGGGCGGAGACGGCGAAGTCGACGAGGGTGAGGTCCGGGGCGTTCGGGGCGTCCGGGTCGAGGCTGCCGAGCACGACGTTGGCCGGGCTGAGGTCCCGGTGCACGATGTTCAGCTCGTGCAGGGTGGTGAGGGCTTCGTGCAGCTGCCGTACGACGCGCTGGATGAGCCCGGGGTCGACGGGGCCCGGGTTGTCCCTGAGGTAGCGCGCCAGGTCGGTCTCGCCGTAGGACGGGGTCAGGTCGTACGGATGGCCGTCCGCTCCCGTTTCGTCGGTCTCGGTGAAGTGGGTGAGGTGTTGGCGCCGGCGGTCGCGCAGCAGCTCCCATACGGTGCGGTCCGGGCCGTGGCCGCGGTGGTACCACTTGAGGATGTGGGTGCCGCGGTCGTCCTCGACGCGGTAGACGGCCGCCTGGTACGGATGCTCGGGGCGGCGCAGCACGGCCCGCAGCCGGAACCGGTCGCGCAGCGAGAGCGGCAGCAGGGCGGTGTCCCCGCGCAGATCGCGTCCCCCGTGCGCGACCTGCGCGGGCCCCGCCCCGGGGAGCTCGTCCTCGGTGAGCGCTCCGGCCGCCGCGGCGGCAGAGGTGTTGGGCGGGGGCGATGGGGGCGGTGGTTCCTCGTGTTCGGTGGGCGGGGGGCCGGCGCCGTATTCCTGGAAGTCGTCCGGCGTGCGGTGTTCCTCGCCGGGGGCGGGGTCCTCTTGCTCTTCGTATTCCGTGGCGGGCGGGTCCTCGAGGGGCTGGGTCATATTGGTCACCTCGTGTGTGGACGGGGGTGGTCTCCGTTGATCAAGAAAGTCATGGCCTCGGAATTCGGAAATGTGTTCCGAAATTCGCCGACCTGGCGAGCTGGCAGGGTCGGTGGTGGCCGAGAAGACGGCCTGTGTGAGTCAACCGCGTGAGGTGCTGACCACCGGCTCGCCGGTACAACACCTGCGGCAGCCCGCTGAACTGCTGGCCTCTGCTCACCGAATTCCGGACAGGCCCCGAGCAACCCCAGGGGGCACCTCCCATGCCGAAGGCTATGGGGGCGAGACACCGCAAGGTGACCACGCCGGAGCGCCCGGACCAGCCGAACCGGATGCAGTCCGCACCTCCTACGGGAATTACGGATCAAGTCTTAGCCTGGTGACCATGAGTCAGGAGACATGGCCCTCAGATCTGCCCACATACGATCAACTCCTGAACGAACTGAAAGACATCCGCAGACCGGGCCTGGCCGACCTGCGCAGAACAGATCGGCCGGCGCTGCGCGCGGCGGCCGTGGCGGGCGGCTTCTGCGACGGCCCCGACGACGCCCCGGCCGGTATCGAGGCCCTGCTCAAGGAGGCCGTCCGGCGGCTCGGGGAGAACGGTGTGCACGGCCGCGCCGCCGCCCACACCTTCGGGCTGCTCCCCGACCGCCGGGGCGACCCCGCCGCCGACCGCCGCAAGCTGGCCGCCGCGGTGTACGGCGTCAGCACCGAGGGGTTCCGCAAGCGGCAGGAACGGGAGGTGATGGAGCAGTTGGCCGAGGCCGTGCTGACCGTCCTGCGGGAACGGCTGGGCTTCTCCGGCGCACAGCCGTCGGGCGGCCCGCCGCCCTCCGACGGGCCGGGCGGGCAGGGTGAGCTGACCCACGGGCCGGGCGGGCCGATCGGGCTGGGCGGACCGGGTGGCCGGGCGGGTCAGGAGCCTCCGCTGCGGGTCGACGGCGTGCCGGTGGTGGACGCGCGTAGCACATTCACCGTGCATGTGTCGCCCATCGAACTGCTGCGGGACATCGAGGTGCTGGTCTCCTCGGAGAACGTCTACCTGGAGATGTCGAAGACCTTCCGCCCCACCGTCTCCGGCGCGCTGCGCCTCGCCGCCGCCGTACGCGACCCCGCCGGGGAGATCGTCGACGACGTACTCGCACGCGAACTCGCGGCGTGGCTGCGCGCCCACGGCCGCCCCGGCCTGCCGGTCCGGCCGGGCACGGTGGTGCCCACCTCGTCGGGGGCGCTCGCCGCGCGCGGCGTCCGGCGGATCTACCACGCCGCGGTGGCCACGCCCGAGGAGGACACGTACCACGTACGCCCGGAGAGCATCGCCCGCGCGGTCAGCGCCTGCTTCGCACTCGCCCGGGCGGAGCGCGACCGCTACCAGCCGGCCCTGTCGTCCATCTGCTTCCCGCTGCTGGGCGCGGGGCGGGGCGGTCTGCCGCCGTCGGTCAGCGCGACCTGGCTGCGCTGGGCGATCCGCGACGAACTCGCCCGCGACGCGCGCTGGCGGGTGCATCTGGTGGTCAGGAGCCGGGAGATAGCCGAGGCCGTGGGCGCGCTGTAGCCGCCACGCCGGGCGTGCGAGCTCCGGCTGTGGTGTGGCTGGTCGTGCGGACTCCGGGCATGGCGCCGCCAGTCGTGCGGACCCCGATCGTGCTGACGTCGGTCGCAGCGACTCCGGCCGCGCCAACTCCCGCTGCCGCCGGGCCGACCGTACTGACTCCGGCCGCGTCGACGCCCACCGGGCCGACTCTGGTCGCGGTGACCACGCCGACCGTGCCGACTCCGACCGCAGCACACACCCCGACCGGGACCGCGACGACGGCCCCGACCACCCCCACCCCCGCCACCGCCACCGCTCAGGGCCGCCAGCTGGGCCCCGTGAGGCGGATACCCACCCGCCGCAGTCGGCGCTCCAGCGCCGCCAGTTCGCCGCGCCGCGGCACTCCGTAGAGCCGCACATCGCCCTCCCCCTCGACCACTTGCAGACGGGATCCGCTCGCCGTCCGGGCCAGATGCTCCTGGTAGCGCGCCCGCCCCAGTGCCGTACGCGGCAGCATGCGCTGGTTGGCCGAGCCGCGCCAGATCAGTTCGGTGGGCTCGGCCACCCGGAAGCGTCCGGTCACCACGACGTCGGCGTGGTGGACGGCGGCGGAGCGCGCCGGGTCGCGCTCCACTTCTTCCTCCTCGTATCCCGTGTAGAGGAGGAAGTCGACTTCACGGCCGGACGCCGCCCGGGCCTCCGCCGCCCCGGCCAACAGGGCGGCCAACCCCGCCGGTTGGTCGAGCGGTTCGCCGCCGCTGACGGTCAGCCCGTCGGCCCCATCCGCCAGCGCCGCGCGCCAAAGGTCGAGCAGGGACGCGACCGTACGGGAGGTGCCGCCCTGCGGGTCCCAGGTGTGCCGGGACATGCACCCGGCGCAGGCCAGCCCGCATCCCTGTAGCCAGATGCCCAGCCGCCGCCCGGGACCCAGGGTCTCGACCGGGAAGTGGGTCTGGCTGACCCGGAGCAGCACCGGCTCCCGGACCGACTCCCGGCCCGTAGGGGCGTTTTCCACCGGCCCGCCTCCTTTCCCGTCCGGCTGGGCCAAACCCGTTCCCAATTCCATGATCGATATTCCATGATCGCCATAATCGATGACATGAAGTCCTCGGAACCATTCCAGTATGACCCTGCGTCAGGCGACTACAGGGGCGTTCTCCGGGCGGCTTCCGGGCGTTTTCGGGAGTGGCACGGTCGGGGAGCATTCCCGGGTATGAGCTGACCGCTACGGTCTGAACAGGTATTCGGCTCGATTGCCGTGCCGCTTCGGGGAGGGAAGCGGAATGCCGCTCCCGTGATGCGGCCATCCGTAGCCGAATTCCATGCCGAGGGAAATCGGGGGAGAGAAATCCATGATCAGATCCGACAGCGTCAACGGCGTGGTGCGACGAGGGCACCTCGGCCGTATCGCGCGCTTCAGGGCCAAGTGGCGAGGGAAGCGCGACGGCGAGCGGGGCGTGCCGCGCATCCCCGTCCGGTATTTCGAGGGGCGGCACAACGCGCCGCCCGAACTCTTCGAGCCCCCGGACCCGGACGAACTGCCGCTCCCCGCGTACGTCATGGAGGTACGGACCACCGCCCGCCGGGCCATGGAGCAGATGCGCTCCTCGATGATCGGGCAGGAACACGCCCTCATCAGCAAGTTGCGCGCCGAGTCGGTACGCGTGGTCACCCAGTACGACGTCCGCGAGGACCCCAGGCCCGCCGCGCTCGCACGGTACGGCCAGTGGGTGGGCCAGTGGCGTACGACCGTCGACCGCTGCCGCTCCCATGCGCAGGCCGTCGCCGACCAGGCCAACCAGCAACTCGCCTGCTACTGGGACGCGGTGCGCGCCACTCACCCCCAGTTCATCCGCCTCGCCGGGCGCCCGCCCGGCGACTGGCTGCCCGGCCGGGTGGAGCTGGACCCGTCCTGGCACCGGCCGGACGTCTGGCTGCTGGCCGACGACGAGGACGCCCGGACGGCCACGTCCCGGGCGCTCCAGATACTCGAGCGGCAGAACACCCACAGCACCCACCGCGTCGACGGGAGGAGTACACGATGACCGTCAACAACCCAACCCCCGAACTCCCGCGCCGCCCACAGCGCCCGGCCCCCCGCCGAGGAGCCCCCCGCCGCGCGCTGACCGCCGCCCTGGTGCTCACCATCGCGGCGACCGCCGCCACCGCCTGCGACGCGGTGTCCAACGAACCCGAGCGCTACTCCCAGGCATGCGGAGTGGTCGTGGACGGCTCGGGCTCGGCCGCCGCCAACAAGACCGGCTTCGACGCGAAGGCCAAGCTCAACGCGACGCTGAACACCTTCCTGACGGACAACAAGTGCCGCAAGACGTCCTTCGCCCCGATCACCAAGGTCTCCCAGGCGTCCAAGTGCCAGGTCAGCCCGCTCGACCTGGACCCGGACACCTCGAAGACGGCCGACCGCGACCGGACCCGTAAAGCCATGCGGGCGGTCGCCCTGTCCAGCGCGCAGAAGCTGCTGCGCTGCGCACAGGACGAGGAGCCGGGCTCCGATGTGCTGGGCGGCCTGTCGCGTATCGCGCTGACCAAACCGTCCGGCGGCGACGACGACTCGTTCGATGTGCTGGTGGTGAGCGACTTCGACCAGGGCGACCCGGACTTCCGGCTGGGGCGGCAGGACCTGTCCACCGCCGCGAGCCGCGCGAAGACCATCGACGCCTTCCTCAAGTCCCACCACGAGCCGGAGCTGTCCGGCGCCGATATCTATCCGGTGGGTTACGGCATGAAGTACCACACCGACACCGCACGGTACGACCAGTTCAACTCCTTCTGGACGGAGCTCCTGGAGGGGAGGGTGAAGGCACGTGTCCACACCACATACCGTTAGCGGCGACGACGAGGACGAGCCGCGGCGGCTGAGACTGCGCCGCCGCAGGCCCGACTCCGACCGCGGGCGCCGCCGGGGCCGCGCCGCCGCGCGCCACTTCCCCGACGGGTCCCTGCCGCAGCCGGAGCCTGTCGAGTCGGACCTCATCCGCGCCGGCGACAGGACCTGGTTGCGCGACCAGGCCCGTAAGCACGGCGCGGCGGCCGGCGAGCGGCAGGTCTACGACCCTTGGGTGCTGGCGAGCCCCGACCGGATCTCGTACTTCGCCGAACTGGCCAGCCTGCGCGACGGCGTCAAGCACCGGCTGACCGAGGAGTCGGCGCGGGCCGACGAGGCCGGCGCGCTGGAAGCAGGCCGGATGCGGGCGGCCTCCAGCGCCGCGGCTGAGCGGCTGGAGCGGGCGAACCGGCGGCGCACCGTCCTGGAGCGGCAGCAGATGGTCACCACCGCGCAGCTGGACCGGCTGGCGCGGCGGGCCGACCGGTGGCAGACCTTCCGCGACACCGTGCGGGGCAGCTTCGAACGGCGCTGGCTGCGCAACCGTATGCCCCCCGACTGGACCGACGGCACCGACGCCACCAGTAACGGGAACGGACCCCAGGGCCCCGCCGCCGACCGCCGAGCCGCCGCCCAGCACCGCGACGACGAGCCGCAGACCGCCCGGGACCACGCCCGCTGGCAGGCCATATCGGAGCGCGACCCGGCGGCTGAGGAGGCCGACGGGTTCGACCGGGTCCTGGCCGACCGGGCCCTGTCCACCAGGGCGGCCTGGGAGGGCGCGGCGGCCCGCCCCGGTATGCCGCGCTGGATCAAGATCGGGGTGCTGGGGCTGCTGATCGCGGTCGAGTTTCCCGTCTACTACACCGTGTTCGAGAATCTGCACGGCGTCGGGGCCTTCGCCAATCTGCTCTCCGTCAGCCTCACCGTGGCCGTCGCCGTGGCGATGATCCTCGCCCCGCACATCGGCGGCCGGATCCTGCGGCGCCGGTCCGTCACCGGCGCGGTCCGGCTGTCGGCCGTGCCCGCCCTCGCGCTGATCGGCGTATGGGCGTACGGGGCCTGGGCGCTGGGCGATCTGCGGGCCAAGGTGGCGTTCCAGGAAGAGCCCCCGCTGGAACTGCCGGCCGATGTGCCCAAGGACGTCAGGGACAGCATCGGCAACCAGCCGAGCCTCATCGAGTCCCTGAATCTGGACCCGCACAGCGTCTCCTTGATGTTCGTCGCGCTGCTGCTGCTCTCCGGAGGCATCGCCTTCCTGCTCGGGCTCGGCGAGGAACACCCGTATCTCGCGGCGTACCGCACCACCGCCGAGCAGCTGCGGGAGCTGGAGGAGCAGACCGAGGCGGACACCGCCGGTGTCGAGCGGGCCAAGGAGGCCGAGGCCACCCTGGACGCCCGCGCCGGAGCGCGCCGGACGGCCCATGAGGCGCGCCTGTACGCCGTCGACGCCCTGTACGAGGCCGCGGCCCACGCCTATCTGGACGGCCTCGCGGGGAAGTGCGCGGACTCGGCGGTCACCGAGGCCGCCAAGCGGCTGTCGCAGCAGTGGCCGCTGCTGCCGCGCTGAGGGGGTGGATGACCGATGGAACCGGCGGGCGAGGAGCAGTACATCCTCATCACGCAGTGCCTGCAGAACGACTTCTTCCTGAATCTCGACTGTCAGCTGTCACTGCCGGAGAGCGCGGTGTCCAAGCTGCTGCTGGACAGCGAGGGCGGTGAGGCCCTTCGTACGGAGGGCCACCGCCGGGTGCTGCCCGAGGCGGAGCTGCGCCACTCGCCTCTCGCCCGCTTCCTCGACGCCACGGTCGGCTCGCGTATGCGGGGCCACGGCGACGGGGTGCTCCACCTGATCAACGTCCGGGACTGGCATGTCCCGGGGGAGGCGTACGACCTCGAACGCAGGCAGTACGGCGCGCACTGCGAAGCCGACACCTGGGGCGCGGCGTACGTCGACGGCCTCACCGACCTGCTGGCCCCGGAACCGCCTCCCGACTGCCGCCCCGAGGACGAGTGGGGCGGCAGGCTGCGCGTCCACCACGTGCGCTCCAACACCCTCTACGACTTCCAGGACACCCCTGCCACCCGCGAGTCCTCCCCGCTGGCCGCGCTGCTGGACGAGCTCCTGGCCGACGGCCGGCACGAGACGACCCATGTCGTCGTGATCGGCGTGCTCACCGACATCAAGATCCAGCTTCTGCTGACCGGCATCCGCTCCCGCTACGACGTCCGGCAACTCGTCGTCTCCGACGCCCTCACCGCCAGCCGCACCCTGGAACGCCACCTCACCGCCCTGGACTTCTGCCAGCGCGTGCTGCGCACCGAGGTGATGACCGGACTCGCGGAACTGGCCCGCTTCCTCGGCTCCCGCCCGGACGACGACCGGCGGCTCACCCGGGGCGGGGGTGGGAGCGGGGGCGGGGGCGCGGAGTTCGCCGGCTACTCCTCGTACATCCAGGACAAGCAGGGCATCCTCTCGTACGAGGACGCCCGGCTGCGCGACTACCGCATCCAGACCTCCGAACGCCTCAGACAGGCCCAGCGCACCGTCGGCTTCGCCAGCAAGTTCCTGCTGGGCCTCGGCACCTGTCTGCTGCTGACCGCCCTGCTGCTCTCCCTCCTGGGCGTCTTCTTCCCCGGCCGGGTCGGCTGGCAGAGCCCCGCCGTCCTCGGCGCCCTGGGCGCCGGGCAGATCGTGACGCTCTTCTTCACCCGGCCGGTCAGATCCGTCCAGGACGCCCTGGCGGAGGAGACGATCTACCGGATGGTCCTGGAGAGCCGCAGCCTGAAGGTCGCCCTCGCCCGCTACCACGTCACCACGGCGAACGCGCTGCGCAGACATGACGACTTCGGCTCGCAGTCCGATGCTCTGGAGCGGCAGCTGGAGGTCCTGGAGAAGATCGACGCGGCGGACTTCGAACGCCTCAAGGGCCTGGGCGTGACCCCGCGCACCGACCAGCCGGGCCCGGGAACCCGCGGCCGGGGCGCCCGTCGCGGCCGTACGCGCTCAGCGTGAGGCTGTCACCGGGCCGGGCCCGCCGGGTGTCCGGCGGGCCGCTACGGGGTGAAGCGAATGGTGACGTTCGCCCAGCCGTCCGGGCTCGCGTAGTGCCATGTGCCGGTTTCGTCGGCGGACAGCATCGCTTCGGAGCACAGGGCTCCGACGAGGAGTTTCCAGGGCTCGTCTCTCTCATCGGTTCCCCCGTGGAACAGATCACGTAGCGACTTGTCGGCCGCCTCGAATATGGCCATGCGGATATCGAAATACCGCGCTTGGTCGACGGTTCCCGTGGTGACGCCGGATGCGCCGATGAACGTCCATTCGGCGTGCCAGGGTCTGCCTGTCATGGTTGATCACCGATCTGGCGAAGTGCTCCCGGCGACTTTGCGGTGAGTATGAGACACAGACACGCCGTGGCGTCGGCGTGTCGTCGTCCGATACTCACCGCAAATCTCTGGTGCCGGTGGCGTGGGGGCGTGGTCTATGCGGGGGCGATGCCTCGTTGGCGCTGGGCGTGAAGCCGGGCGAGGGCTCGTAGCTGCCGCCGCTCGTACGCGGTAGCGGGGCGTACCGAGACGCAGTGCGATCGCCATTCGAGGCCTGTGGGGCGGGTGAGGCACACCATCGGGCCGTCGAAGTCGGTGATGGTCCCGGGCATCTCGTACCGCCGGTCGTAGACCACCATGCCGACCGCAAGACTGGGCAGGATGTTGGTCCAGTCCCCGCCGTTCACTGCTCGCCCCTGGCGCGGCATCGGGTGTGCGGGAACGAACTCGGTGGCATGTCGGCCCCCGGCGGGATGAACACGACGGGCCTGGTTTTCACTTCGGCCTCCGCCCCAGATGCTGGGCGATCTGTTCGCTCAGGGCTACCGATGGCTGCCGCAGTTCCTCAAGGGTCGGGCGGCCCTCGTCGCCCTGCTGCCCGCCCGGTCCGTGCTGTCCGCCGTCCTGCCCCTCCTGCGGCGGGAGCGTCGTCGGGTTGCTCACTACGCCACCACCCTCACGCCGTGGATGACGCGCGGGCCGACGTCGATGCCGTGCACGGCCAGCCACAGCGTCCGCCGACGTTGCCGTCGCAACCGACGCTCGGCGCCCTCCAGTTGCTCGTGGGCTACGACGTAGGGCCGGATCAAGGCGGCCCCGTGGCCGTCCGGCGGCCCGGAAGCCGGGCGGAACTCGACGGTGGAGACGTTCACGCGCTCCGCCGCCATGGATCGTGCCGGTGTGTCGGGTACTCGCGCTGTACGCATCGTCGGAGGGTGATGGTGCTGCACGGCGGGACGGCCGTCGGCCGCGCGGTGTCGGCCTGACGGCGGTAACACCAGCCGTAGCAATGCTTCGAAGACCCACGCGACGGCGTGGGTCATGAACTTCCGACGCACGGGGGGGACAGCCGGTTTGCGACGTGTGAAGAAGGAGGGCAGCCGGAATACGTCGGAAATGTGCCGTAGGCCGTCTGCGATGGTGATCTGAAGTCACTGGCCCGCCGGCGGCTCACCTGTTCGTGGGTTCTTCTGATGATTGGCGGCGGGGCGCCTGGCTGGCTTTTCCCTGGTCATGTGCTTGTGGTGTCTGTGATCGGCTCAGCTGCGCGTGCTCCGCACGGGTGAGCGGCCGGGATTATGCGGCGCATGGCTTCGGCGGAACGTACCGCGTACCCGCGGTTCAAGCGCACCATCTCCTCGCGCGAGCTGCACGAGGCGTTCACCCCCGGCACGGCCGAGGTGACGTGGGCGCGCGGCAAGGCGCGGTCGCCGGAGCATCTGCTGGCACTGGTGGTGCTGCTGAAGAGCTACCAGAAGCTGGGCTACTTCCCGGATCTGGGCCAGGTGCCGGAGCTGGTGGTCGGGCATGTGCGCGGCCTGCTGGAGCAGGACGAGAGCGTTCAGCCGCGGCACGACTCGGTGCGTACGGCCGCGCGGCAGCGGGACTTCATCCGCGAACGGCTTGGCGTGGTCTACGACATGGAGCAGGCCCGCCAGGTCGCCGCAGCGGCGATCTACGAGGCCGTGCAGACCAAGGACAATCCGGCCGACCTGATCAACGTGGCGCTGGAGAAGCTGGTCAAGGCGAGAATGGAGCTGCCCGGCTACTCCACGCTGGACGAGATGGCCTCGGCGATCAGGACCGAGGTGAACGAGGACTTCTTCGCGGCGATCGTGTCGCGGATGGATGAGGTTGACTGCGCCCGGCTGCTGGGACTGCTGCGGGTGCCCGCGGGCGGTCGCAGCAGGTTCGACGAGCTGAAGCGGCCGGCGAAGGCGCCGACGGTCTCCCATCTGCGCGAGCATCTGGCCCACCTGGACAGGCTGGAAGCGCTGGGGGCGACGGCGACGTGGCTTCAGGGGGTACCGCCGGGGAAGGTGGAGCACTTCGCCGGGCAGGCGAAGGTGCTGGACGCCGCCGAGATGTCCAAGGTCGGCGTGGTGAAGCGGTGTGCGCTGCTGGCGAGTCTGCTGCACATGGCGAAGGTGCGGGCCCGAGACGAGCTGGTGACGATGCTGTGCAAGCGCATGGGGTCGATCACGAAGAAGGCGAAGGAGGACCTGGAGAAGATCCGTGAGCGGCACCGGGCGGAGTCCGAGCGGCTGATCGCGGTGCTGGGTGAGGTGCTGGAAGCGGCCAAGGACGCGGTCGGCTTCGACGGCGAGTCGGTCACCATCCCCACCAGTGCCCGCAGGCAGAACGCGGTGCATGCCGAGTGCGGCAAGGCGGTGCTGGAGCGGCTGGAGAAGGCCGGTGGGCTGGCCAAGCTCTCGGAGGACCACGAGTTGGTCTCCGCCCACCACGGCGACAACTATGCGCCGCTGATGCGGCGGCACTTCCGCAGCCACCGCAAGGTTCTGCTCGACCTGACCGAGACCTTGTCGATGGTCGCCACCTCCACCGACGACTGTGTGCTCCAGGCGGTGGGGTTCTGCCAGGCCATGCGGCACCGCGGCAGCCAGTGGGTGCCGGTGACGTACACCGTCACCGAGGAGGACGGCACCGAGAAGACGAAGACGGTCTCGGCCGACTTCGCCTCGCAGATGTGGCAGCGCATCCTGTTCGACAAGCACAAGCCGGGCAGGATCAACCGGCGGCACTTCGAGGTGTGCACGCTCTTCTACCTCACCCAGGAGCTGCGGACCGGAGACGTGGCGGTCATCGGCTCGGAGTCGTACGCCAACCTGCACGACCAGCTGCTGTCCTGGCAGGCGTGCGAGCCGCTGGTCGCCGACTACTGCGCGCAGGCCGGACTGCCCGCCACCGCCACGGCGTTCACCGCGGCGCTGAAGCAGAAGCTCACCGCCACGGCCGCGAAGGTGGACGCCGGATACCCGGACAACGCGGACCTAACCATCGACACCGCGTCGGGGAAGATCGTGCTCACCCCGCGCAAGGGCAAGGACCGCCGCAAGTCCGCGCAGGACCTGGAGGCGGAGATCCTGCGCCGGCTGCCGGAGTGGAGCCTGCTCGATGTGCTCGCCCGCACGGCGTACTGGATCCAGTGGTGGCGGCACTTCGGCCCGGCCTCCGGAAGCAATCCGAAGATCCGCGACAAGCTCGCCCGCTACGTCCTGACGGTCTTCTGCTACGGGACGAACGCGGGGCCCGCGCAGGTCGCGCGGCACATGCGGCAGAAGGTCTCGGTGCACGAGCTGTCACTGGCGGGCAACCAGCACATCACCGCGGAGAAGCTGAACGCCGCCTCGGCGGACGTGATCGACATGTTCATCCAGCTCGACCTGGCGCACGTGTGGGGCGATGTCGGCAAGGCCGGGATCGACGGCTCCCAGTACGACACCTGGGAGAACAACATGCTGGCCGAGTCCCACATCCGGTATGGGGGATTCGGCGGCATCTCGATGAGGCATGTGTCCGACACCTATATCGCGCTCTTCAGCCACTTCATCCCGTGTGGCGTGTGGGAGGCGGTGTATCTGTTCGAGGGCCTGCTGAAGAACCAGTCCGAGGTGACCGTGGACATCGTTCACGGGGATACGCAAGGCCAGTCGCTGCCTGTCTTCGGGCTCGCGCAGATGCTCGGTGTGGAGCTGCTGCCGCGCATCCGTAACTGGAAGGACCTGACCTTCTACCGGCCCAGCGCGACGGTGAAGTACCAGCACATCGACCCGCTGTTCGGCGACCCCGAGAAGGACGTCATTAACTGGCGGCTGATCGAGAACCACTGGCAGGACCTCATGCGCGTCGTGCTGTCGATCCGCGAGGGCCGGCTGTCCTCGGCCGCGCTGCTGCGCAGGCTGGGCAACGAGTCCAAGCGCAACCGCATCTACCAGGCGTACCGCGAGCTCGGCCGGGTCATGAGGACGATCGTGCTCCTCAGGTTCTTGTCGGAACCCGAGCTGCGCGAATCGATCCAGGCGATGACGAACAAGGTCGAGGCGTTCCACAAGTTCAGCAACTGGCTGATGTTCGCCTCCGACGTGCTCCAGGACAACGACCCGGACCATCAGGAGAAGACCATCAAGTTCAACGAGCTGCTGGCGAACTGCCTCATTTTTCATACCGCCGTGGACATCACGAAGGTGGCCAACGACCTCATCGACGAGGGGTGGGAAGTGGACCCGGTGGACCTGGCCACCGTCACCCCGTACATCACCAGCAAGACCCGCCGCTTCGGGACCTGGCACCTCGACATGGAGCCGCCGGAGAACGAGGCGGTAGGGCGGCTGCGGATGGCCGCGTGAGGGTGCGGTCTATGCGATGAACCCGCGCCGGTACAGTCGAAAGGGCGCCCGCAGTCAGCTCCGATGACTGCGGGCGCCCTTTGCGCCGACCGCCCCGGCTACGTCAGCGCCAGGTGGTGGCCGACTGCTGGAACGGTGCGCAGCGGCTCGATCCGCCCGTCCAGCTCACGCAGCGCGGCCAGGGTGCCGAGCGGGTGCTCCTGGAGCAGGGCGTGCAGCCGGGTGCACAGGTCGTCGATTTCGTCGGCGACATCCACCGGATACATCGCCTCGGTCTCGGCGGCGAGGTGCTCCTGCCAGTCCGCCCTCACCGCGGCCGCGACCGCAGCCGGGTCGTCGCCGACCGGGTGAGCGGGGCCACGGTCCAGGCCGCCGCCGGCATCGCCGCCCTGGTCTCGGCTGCGGCCGCCAGCACCGTGAGGATGCCGGCGGCCACCGCGATCCGGCTGTCCGGATCAGTTCCCAGTTGCCGCACGGGAGAGAGCCACGTCCGCGTTGTCGGCCATGGGCTCTTGCGCCTCACGCGCTGCTCAGGCCTTCATGACGCTGGGCAGTGCCGCGGCCGACGGAAGCCACACTGAGCGCATGGCTACTTGGGGTCGTCCGGGAGCAGGGTCACGTGGTGTCGTGTGAGCTCCTCGACGAGCGGCGCGAACTCCTCCGGCCCCCACTTCGGTGCCTGCTCTCCGGGTACCGGGTCTATCCCGTTGTCGATCCAGAACTGCTCGTGGCCGCCCGGGAAAAGGAACGTGAGCAGAGTGGCGGGAAGCGCCCCCACGTTCTTGAATCCATGTCGATTTCCGCGGGGAATCCAGATGAAGTCGCCAGGACCGGCGGCGAGGACTTCATCCCCGTTGATGAACTCGAAGTCACCCGTGAGGATATAGAAAGCTTCGTCCTCCCTTCCGTGCGAGTGCGCCACGGCTCCGCCACCGGGCGGGACGGAGGTCTCGAGCACGCCAAGTCGGCCATCCGTCTGTGCGGCTGAGATCTTCACGGTAGTCGTATCACCGATGAGCCACTTGGTGATGCCCTCGCCGCGTCGCACGAAAATACCGTTTCGCTGGGTCCAGCGCGGGTCTTCCTTGTCCGGGATCGATACGTTGAAGGTCATGTCATTCCTCTTGTTGGTGGTTCTGATGATGCTTGACCGCATTCAGGTGTCCCCAGCTTTCGGCACCGGAGTTGAGATCTACCGCGGTTCGTAGACGGAGCCGCTCCCGTACGCCGGCCCATGATTGACGTGGCCCCGGTTTCCATCGGGCAGTGCGTCACGCAGGCACTGGACGACGCACAGACAGCTCCAGCAATGGGGAGACCCTCCACGCCGTAACCGGCGTTATTGACCAGCACGTCGACGGGGCCCACGGTCTGCGTCACTTCGTTGACGACGGCGGTGACTTGGTCGTGGTCGGTGACGTCCAGGATGCGGGCCTGGGCCCGGCCCGGTGCGTGATCGCACCCGGATGAGGCACTGGTCCACCCACGGGGCGCCACCGGCCGAGCGGCGGCGACGATGAGCCGGGTGTCGGCATCGAAGACGACCTTCATTCCCGTGGACGCTGTTGCGCGAATCCAGTACGCCGTGCGATGTCCTAGCAGGGACGCACACGGCGTTCTCGTGTTTACGCGGCGAGGCGTTCGGCGAGGGCCTTGGCCTTGGTGGCCGCGTCCTGCAGAGCGCGGTCGCGGGAGGTTTCGAAGAGCGGCACCAGCTCGGCCATGGCCGGGACGTGCGGGGCCATGGTGAGTTCCGGGACGATGAAGTCGAGGTCGAGGGCGAGCATGTCGGCGAGGGTCGCCGTCAGGTAGTTCTGCACGTACTCGTAGCCCTCCTTCGGGGTGCCGGGCGCGTAGGAGCCGCCGCGGCTGGCGACGACGGTGACCGGGGTGCCGTTGGCGGACGGGTTCTCGCCCGAGGTGCGGCCGAAGAGGATCACGTTGTCCAGCCATGCCTTGAGGGTCGAGGGGATCGAGTAGTTGTACATCGGGGCGCCGATCAGCACCGCGTCTGCCTGCTCCAGTTCCTCGATCAGCTCGAGGCGTTGAGCGAAGGCGGCGGCCTGCTCGGGCGTGTGGGCGTTCGGATCGGCGAAGCCCGCGGTGTGTGCGTCGGCGGTGATGTGTGGGACGGGGTGGGCGGAGAGGTCGCGGTAGATCACCGTGCCCTCCGGGTGCTGCTCCTCCCAGGTTGTGCGGAAGGTCTCCGTCACGGCGCGGGAGGCGGAGGCGCCGCCCGGGAACACGGACGAGTCGATGTGCAGCAACGTGGCCATGGAGTATCTCCGGTAAGGGGTGAGATGAAGGGTCGGGCGCCTGCGGCGGGTGCCGCGGGCTCGTGGTCGGTGAGGTGAATGGGGCCGCGGTCAGGCCGGTGGCCGGGGGCGCAGGACGCCGTCCGCGTCGTAGCGCTTCCACAGGTCGGTGACACGGGTGCCGGTCGGTCCCGGGTAGGCGCGGGCGAACGTCTCCTCGTCGGGGGCGCTCTCGAAGTTCACGTAGGAGCCGTCGGTGAGCGGGGCGAGGGGGCGCCAGGCGGCGGCCAGCGTGGCGCGGTCGTCCGGCGGGAACGCCGAGGCGACGACGAGGGTGTTCTGGTGGCGGTGCGCGAACGCCGTGGCCGAGGGGGCAGGGTCGTGGGTCGCGCCGCCGAGTGAACGCAGCTGGATCAGGACCGGGTCGGGGGCGGCCGATGCGGTGACCAGTGCGCGGGCGGCGTCCGGGGTCATGTCGGTGAGCAGTCCGTTGGTCGTGCTGGCGGGCATCTGGCCGGAGTTGGCGTGCAGATGGTGCGGTGGGACCAGCTCGGTGTAGGGGACGACGTGGGCCTGCTGGGCCCTCACGTCGCCGATGCCGAGCAGCGGTTCGACGGCGTCGCGGATGACGGACGGGCGGTCCGAGGCCACGACCGCGGTGATGAACGCGGCAGTGCCGGTGCCCTGCGAGGACAGCATCACCGCCGTCGACAGCTCGCGCGGCGCCTGCGCCATGACGTCGGCCCAGCGGCGCAGCGTCTGACCGGCCGGGTCCACTGCGGCGACCAGCTGTGCGTGGCCGACGTCACGAAGCTCCATGGCCTCGATCTCGAAGGCCACCGCGATCCCGGCACCCGCGCCGGCCCCGCGCATCACCCACAGCAGGTCGGGCTCGGCCTCCGCATCGGCGCGCACGGCCGTTCCGTCGGGCAGGACGACCTCGACGGCACGGATGTGGTCGATGGTGAGCCCGTACTGCCGTACGAGCCATCCGACGCCGCCCCCGGTGGCGATGCCGCCGACGCCGACGTTGCCGTGGTCGCCCGAGCTGATGGCGAGCCCGTGCGGGGCGAGCGCCTGGGCGACCTGGGCCCAGCGGGCGCCCGCCTCGACGCGGACGAGTCGGGAGCCGCGGTCGAGGACGTCGACCCGGTGCAGCGCGCTCAGGTCGATGACCAGCCCGCCTTCGTTGGTGCCGCTGCCGGACAGGCCGTGTCCGCCGCTGCGGACCGCCACCCGAAGCCCCGTCTCCCGCGCGAGCCGCAGCGCCGCTGCGATGTCGCCCGCGGACTCGGGCACGACGACGGCGGCCGGGTGGCCGACGGTGGTGTAGGTGGAGCGGAGCGGCCGGTAGCGGCGGTCGTCGGGCGTGACCACCTTGCCCGCGAGCTCGGCCGGCACGGCGGAGAGGGCGCGGTTCATCGCCCGCTCCGGATGGCGTCGACGCGCTCGCGCACCACGGGCACAACCTCGCCGGCGAAGCGTGCGAGCTGCCGTTCGGGGTCGGTGGCGGGCCAGAAAACGAAGGTGTCGAAGCCGAGTTCCACGGCCCACTCGGTGAGGGTGTCTGCCCACCGCCGCACCTCGCCGACGAGCCCGGGTCCGTCTCCGTGGTCGCCGATCACGCCGATCACGTTGTAGACGCGCCGCAGCGTCCGCGGGTCGCGGCCCGCGTCGGTGGCCGCCTCGTCGATGATCCGCTGCCGCGAGGGCACCTCCTGCGGTGGGACGTAGATGTTCAGCGGAGAGATCCAGCCGTCGGCCAGTCGGCCGGTGACGGCGAGCATCCTGGGCTTCTGGGCGCCGAGCCAGAGCTCGACGGGCTTCGGGGGCACCGGTCCGGCACGGTAACCGTCGACGGAGTGGTACGGGCTGTGCAGTCGTACGACGTCCCCGGCCAGGGCCGTGCGCAGGAGCCCCAGGGACTCCTCAGTGAACGCCACCATGTCCTGGCCGCGTCGCGCCGGTCCGCCCATCGAGGCGATGGCGTCGGGGATGCCGCCCCCGCCGACCCCGAGCTGGATCCGTCCGTCGGTGAGCACGCTCAGCGACGCGGCGGTCTTGGCGAGCATCACCGGCGGGCGCAGCTGCAGGTCGGCGACATCGGTGAGGAAGGAGATGCGGTCGGTGGCCGCGGACAGATGGGTGATCAGAGTCCAGGTGTCGAGGTGGCCGGGCTGGTACGGGTGATCCTGAACGGCGAGGTAGTCCAGGCCCGAGTCCTCCGCCCTGCGCGCGAGGCGCCGGGTCTGGGCCCATGCCCCGGCGGAGGGGTCGAGGCTCACTCCGAAGGAGAGCGGGCGTCCGTAGTCGGTCATGAGTCCAGGGTGGGCCGGACCGCCCCACTGGCAAAACGTTGGGTAAGGCGCTAATCTTTTGTAAGTGGACTCCATTCATGACGACACCTGCCCGAACTTCGAGGGCACCCTCGAACTGATCGGACGCCGCTGGACAGGTTCGGTACTGAAGGCCGCCGGCCAGGGCGCCCGGCGCTTCGGCGAGTACCGGGCGATGATCGACGGCATCTCCGACCGGCTGCTCTCCCAGCGCCTGAAGGAACTCGAGGCCGCGGGCCTCATCGAGCGCACCGTCATCCCCACCACGCCCGTACAGATCCGCTATCAGCTAGCCCCGGACGGCCAGGCACTGGTGAAGGCCCTGTTGCCGCTCGCGCAGTGGAGCATGCACCGCTCGGGCCCCAGGGGTGCGGGGCGGGTTCGGTCGTCGGCGTAGTCTCCGGATACGCGCGTCCAGGAGGCGCACGCACTCACTCCGTCGGCTCGGAGGCGCCCAGGTCGTCGCATCCGCTTATCGATCAACGGGCTCCACGGCGGCGAAGCCCCCGGATTCCGGCTCGCTCATCGTGACCGAGCGTCACTCTGACTACAGGTAGCCGCCTGTCGACTGGCGGCAGCTAAACGAGAACTGGGGATGTCGCACAATCCGTTGTTTTTGCGGCGATTACTACGGGGACCCCCTGACAGCGCGCCAGGCCGATCTGTCGTCGAATGACGACAGGCGCGACAGGCATCCAATGAACCCGGAGTTTCCGGGGCCCGACGGCGGAGCCGATCCAATCAGATCCGATGACGGCTGATGACAGGGTTTGCTGACAGCTAGGGTCGAATGCGACCACCGACACGGGGAGCAGCATGGCCAACCTGGTCTACAAGCGGGTGTCGACCGACCAGCAGTCGACCGACCGTCAGAACCTCGTCCTCGACGAGGCCGGGATCGAAGATCCAGTGACGTTCGAGGAGGAGAGCGGCACCTCCAGCCGCCTCCACCCGCTGGAACGACCGAAGTTCGGCGAGCTGCTGACGTACGCGCGGCCGGGTGACACCGTGCACATCTCCGAGATGTTCCGTCTCGTCCGCGGCACCCAGCACATCCTCGACGTGCTCGACGTCCTGCACGCCGGCCGCCTCGCCCTGCGCATCCACGACGGCGCGTTCTCCGCGATGGACCTCACCGCACGCCACCCGCGCACCGGAGAACTGTTGTCCACCGTGAAGTTCATGGTGCAGACCCTCGCCGCCGCTGGCGAACTCCAGCGTGACCTCCAACGCGAGATGACCTACGACGGCCTGCGGGCCGCCGAGGCCAAGGGCAGCAAGGGCGGCCGCCGCCCGGCCGTCAAGGCCGGGAAGACCGACGCCGTGCGCACGGCGTACCTGGAGGGCCGGTCCATCGCCGCCCTGGCCCGCGAACACGGCGTCAGCCGGGGCGCTATCCGCACGGCCGTCGCCGACCTCATGCCCGAGCACACGACGACCGGCCGCGAGGACGCCCCGGCCCCGGAGCTGGCGGTCACGCTCGACATGCCGGGCAAGGTCGCCGACTTCCTTCGCACCGCCGACCTGGAGCCCGCCGAGCGGGCCGCACTCGACCACGGCGTGACCGTACGACGCGGCCAGGGCTACACCTTGCGCGTCAGCGCCAGGCCCGCAGTCCACCGCGAACTTCTCGCCCGCTGCCAGCCTCTCGACGGAAACCCGGCGATCCCGGCACAGCGCAAGGCCCGGCGGGAGTACGAGAGCCGCGTCAGCTCCCTCGTGACCGACGCTCGGCGCTGAAGTGCCCTCACGCGCTATCGGTCATCCAAGATCAAGTGCTTAGCGTTACGGCCCTGTAGTCCCACCTCGGACACCAGGGAGCAAGTAACCTGCCGGTAGCTTTCAGGGCTTCGCGGCGGCGGTCTTCTTCGGCTGGCGGGGCACGGTCTTGGTCTTGTCGAGGTGTCCGTACACCGTGGAACGGGGCACGTTGAACATGTCGGCGATCTGCTGGACGGTCTTCTCCCGGGCGTCGTAGAGCTGCTGGGCGAGCTCAGCCTGGTCGGCCGTGAGTTTCGGCCGGCGCCCGCCGACCCGGCCACGGGCCCGCGCAGAGGCGAGCCCGTCGTTCGTGTTCGCCACGATCAGCTCTCTCTGGAGCTCCGCGAGCACGCTGAGCATCCCGAACATGGCCCGGCCCTCCATGGTGGCGGTGTCGATGCCCTGCTCGATGACGTGCAGCCCGATCCCGCGCTCGCGCAGCTCGACGCCGAGGGTGACCAGGTGCAGCACGGAGCGGGAGAGCCGGTCGAGCCGGGTGACTTTCAACGTGTCACCCTCGCGCATCAGCTGCATGACGAGATCGAGCTTGGGGCGGGAGGCTTTCGCACCGCTGGCGACGTCGACATGGATGTTGTCGCGGTCGACGCCGTTGCGGAGAAGCGCGTCGATCTGGTGATCGGGGTTCTGGTCGGCCGTCGAAGTGCGGCAGTAGCCAAGAAGCATTGTCGGAAACTACCCCAATGACCGTTCACCGACGTTGATTTCCGACGCGAGTTGCCGACAGTGTCCACCTGCGGGTTCACGATCAGGATCCCGAGTGTCGGCAGACGGTCGTTTGCCGACACTCATCGCCATGCCGCTCGGTTTTCGGTACGGCGATCCATGGATGGTCGCCTTGGCTGAGTGCGGCGGATCGAGTCCATGGCTGTGGACGGCAGGTCATGGGGTTGGGGTGCGCTGCGACCGCGGACCCTCCGGACTACTCCCCGGCGGCCTGACGCCACGGTCGCAACGCCGCTTCCGTCGCCTGCCGCACCCGCGTCCGCACGTGGTCGGCGTCCGCGCCGTCGATGCCGTCCTCGCTGATGAGCGCGTCAAGTGCGCCACTCACCGCTCCCGTCAGCCCCCCGGTGAGCGCCGCCGCAGTCACCCGGTCTAGCTCGTCGGGAAACGCCACCTGCAGCTCGCGGGCGATCTCTCGCTGGGCCGCGAGCTGGACCTGCAGCGCCTTGCCCCGCACTGCGGGAACGGTGTGGAACAGCCGCATCCGCACGCCGGCCATCGGGCTCACCATGTCGGCGTCGCTCTCGGCGATGGCGTCGAGCGCCCGCAGTAGCACGTCCACCGGGCCCTCGGCCGGGGCGCGGTTGGCGATCGCCGCGATCGTGGCCCGCGCGCGCGCGTCGCTGTCGGGGAACAGGATGTCTTCTTTGCTGGCGAAGTGCCCGAAGAAGGTCCGGGTGCCGATCTCCGCCGCCGCTGCGATCTCGGCGACGGTCGTCTCGTCATACCCCTGGCGCGCGAACAGCTCCGCGGCCGCGTCGATAAGTGCCCGGCGGGTGCGCGCCCGCTTCCGTTCGCGCAGGGAGGGCTCCCGGGCGGCGGTCTCATGTCTGGCCATGACGTAGAGGTTAATGCATTGACGGCAAACTTGCACTCAGTGCAGACTCGCATCAAATGCAAAGACGACTCAGGGTTGCAGAGGAGATCGCCATGGATGCTCACGCCAAAACCGTTCTGGTCACGGGCGCCACCGGGAACCAGGGCGGCGCGACCGCCCGCCATCTGCTCGCCACCGGCTGGCGGGTCCGCGCCCTCGTCCGGGACGACCGCGCCCCGGCGGCTACCGCGCTCGCCGCCGCCGGCGCCGAACTCGTCCGCGGCGACCTGGACGACCGCGCCTCCATCGACGCGGCGATACGCGGCGCGTACGGCGCCTACAGCGTCCAGTCCGACAACCCCAACGAGATTACCCAGGCGAAGAACATCGCGGACGCCGCCCAGTCCGCCGGAGTGCAGCACCTGGTGTACTCCTCAGTCGGTGGCATGGAACAGCAGAACCGCTTCTACGTGGAGCAGGGCTGGGGCCTCATCGACAAATGGCAGATCGAGCAGCACCTCCGCACACTGGCCATCCCCGCAACGATCCTGCGTCCCGCCGGGTTCATGGAGGACTTCACCAGCCCAGCGCGGTTCTTCCAGAACGGCGCGCTCAACGTGCCCTGGCACGACGACATGGTCATGAAACTGATCGCCATCGACGACGTCGGCGCCTTCGCCGCGCTGGCCTTCGCCGACCCCGACACCTACGCGGGCCGGACGATGGAGATCGCCGGCGACCGGCTGACGGCCCCGCAGATCGCCGACGCACTGGGCAGGGTGGCCGGCCGCCCCATCCCCCACACGCAGGTACCGCTCGACGTACTGTGGGAGCACGCCCCCGAGGTGGCGAAGGTGATGGCCTGGGCCAACGAGACCTTCTACGACATCGACCTCGCGCCCGTGCGGAGGGCCTTCCCCGACCTCATGGACTTCGGTACCTGGCTGGACCGATCGGGCAAGGAACGCCTTCTGGCGCAGCTGGACTCCCTGACTGCGTAGCCGCCACGACGCAGACGAGTACATCAACGTCTACGACAAGCGCGTCCCCGCGCCCGGTGCGGCCGGGAATGCTTCGGCAGTTCGAGGCCGGGGCATCACGTCGTTCACCAGGCCCAGGTCGAGGCGCTGGTCCATGTCGAGGCGGAAGGTGCCGTACGGGTTGATGTTCGACCAGAACAGCGCGGTCAGGCCGCGCTGGTCCTCGGCGGTGAGCCTCTGCGCCCAGGCCGGGTCGGCGAGGACCTGCTGAAGCAGCAGGGTGTTGATGTGCACGAGCGCGGACTGGAGGAGGTGCAGGGCGAGCATCGAGGTCTCGGCATGCTCCCTGTCCGGGCCGGTCAGCGCGCCGTCCTTGCCGTAATGCAAGACGGTGTTCGCGCTGTTCCAGTTCTCCACGACCTGGAGCCCGCCGTGGATCTCGCGGCGCAGGTCGGGGCTGGCGAGGTAGTCGCAGGCGAAGATCGTGCGGACGGCGCGGCCGAGTTCTTCCAGCGCAGCGTAGGTAGGGTGCTTGGGACCGCCGCGGGTGAAACGTCGCAACACCTGTTCCGCCTCGGCGGTGCCCAAGCGCAGGGCGGTGGCGTACTTGACCATCTGGTCGTACTGCTGCTCGATCAGGCCCCACTTGATGGCCCGGGTCAGGGATGCGCCGAGCGTCGGCCAGCCGGGCAGGGTGTCGTCCGGGCGGTACAGGCGGATGCTGCCGATGTTCTTCAGCCTCGGCAGCAGCCGGAAGTTCAGCAGCTCGGTGAAGGCGAACCCAACCACGCTCGCGCCGTGCGTGTCCACGTAGTTGGACTCAATCTCGGCGTCCGTGCAGTGCCGCAGCAGGCCCTCGATCATCGCCGCGACCTCGGACGACGAGCAGGACTTGAGCTGGGAGTAGATGCAGACGTTCTTCCGCTCGACGTGCCAGTAGATCATCACGCCGTTGCCGCCGTAGCGGGCGTGGTACTCGGTCATGAAGTTACTGGACCAGGAGCCGAACTTCTTCGAGTCCGACGCGCACGCGTTTCCCTGCCCCCACCAGGCGGTATCGCGGGCGGCGAAGGTCGCGTTCACCAGTGTGGTGACCGCGGCCCGCAGGTTGTCGACGGTGATGAAGTGCCGGCGCACATGCCGCAGCGCGGCCTCGGTCTCCTCATGCTCGCCGGTCGCCACGATGGCGCGGATGCCCATATTCGTGCCGAGCCCGAAGAGCGCGAGCAGCAGACGGCGCTGGAGGGTGGCGCGGTCGATGCACTCGTACGCGGCCACGGAGGCGAACTCGTCGGTGAAGCCGGTCGCGAAGTCGGCGTTCTTCAGCACGTCCAGGAGATCGAGGACGCCCCAGCGTCGTACGATCTCTTCCTTCAGGGCCGCCAGGCCGGTGGGCTCGTCCAGCTTCTCCAGCTTCGGCACGGTGATCCACGGCTCGCCCTTGCGGGTAGTGACCTTCACCCCGCCTGCCGAACCGTCCGCGAGCGCGGCGGACAGCCGGTCCAGGCCATCCGTCATCCGCCGCTTCAGGCTCTGGATGAAATCCTTGGGGTCCTGGGGCTGGCGGATCGCGGCATAGTGCACGGTGCGGGTGGCCTGGAAGTCGCCGGGCAGGTCGTCCTCCGGGTTACGCCAGCGCAGCCCGCCCTCGACGTAGATCTCGCGGCGCCGGATCGCCTCCCGCAGCGCGACCAGGACGCACAGCTCGTACGGGATGCGCTCGACCTTGCCCTTGTCGTCCACGACGGCCTCGCGCCAGTCCTTGCGTACGACGCCGTCCATCGGCACCGCGTCGGCGCCGTCGTAGAAACGGGTCTTGCCGTCGACCTCCGCGTAGTTCTCCAGCAGCTTCATCGCGTCCATCACCGGCCGGTAAGCGGTGTTGTTGCACCTGAAGCCCAGCGGCGGCAGCAGCGGCGGCAGCATCTGCCGGTAGTACGAGCTGTACGAGGAGCGCAGGGTGGTGCGGACCTTGGCCTTGAAGACCTTCTCGTTCGCCTTCGCCTCTGCCACCAGGTCGCGCAGCGTCTTCTCCCCGACCACCGGGTACAGCGCTGTGCGCACCACCTCGTCCGGCTTGCCGATCGCCGCGTCGGCGAGCTTGAAGAGGATGCCCTCCTTGCCACGGACCTTCTTCAGCTCCGCCGTCAGCTGCTTCTCCACCCGCCGCTCGGCTCGAGCGTTGATCTTGTGGACCAGAGCCACCAGCAGCTCCACCAGCGCGTCTGTGATCTCCGCCTGGCGGGAGGAGCACAGCGCCGCGAGCAGCGTGATCCGGGCGTCCTCGGCGGTGTCGCGGAAGTCCGAGGGGTACATCTTGATTGCCCGCGCCCGCCACGCGGCCACCATCTTCTCCGAGCAGTCCGCGAACAGCCCCTCGGGAAGGCCGAGTTTGCGCACGTCGTTCAGCTTGGTGATCTCGGTCAGCAGTGAGTCCAGACCGACCGCGCCCGGGTCACGCTTGAGTGAGGCCAGCAGGGCGGCGCCGTCCTCGTTGTCCTCCGCCACCAGCGCCAGCAGGCGGGCCAACCCGACGTCGCCCAGGCGCTCGATGGTCCGCTTACAGAACGCCCGCTCCCACCGGTTTCGGGCCGCCACCAGCACCTTCTCTACACGGGTCGGGCCCGGCGGCTCGATCCGCTCGACACGGCACTGCACCAACAGGGCCTCCCGCTGCCGGTCCTCGACCAGCTCGACCGGGCAGACCTCCGTTGACAGCCACTTCGTCAGCCGTTCCTCGTCCGCTACGGTCGACGGCCGGAACCCCAGAGCCTCGCGGATCTGCTTCCGGTGCCGCTTCGCGCCCGCCAGGTCGTACTTCGCGAGCTCGGCCGCCGGCACCTTGACCAGACCGGCGACGTACTCAACAGCAGGCTGAGGAAACTCCTCGATGAACTCCGGGAACCGGGCCTCGATCTCGAAGAACTTGAGCATCAGGCAGAAGCCGAGCCTGGTCGGGCCGGACTTGTTGGCCACCAGGTCCCAGTCGCCATCCACCAACGTCCAGCACGCCACCACATCTTCCGGCGACCACTCCTGTCGCACACCCGCCCCTTGCCGTCGTCGAGCCGTCGGTTCATCCGATCAGCCCAACGAGGCTCTCCAGCAGCAGGAAACGGCAGGCCGAAGCCCCTTCGGAACCTACCGGCGGGTTACTTGCTCCCTGGTGTCCGAGCTGGGACTACAGGGCCGTTACTGGCTGTCCCGTTGGCCCCCAAGGCCGGATGCTGCTGGCCCGCTCCCGGCACGCCTCCGTACGCTCCCTGGAGCGGTACGCCCGCCCCGGCATCGACGCGGTCGCCCGACACGTCGCGGAGCGCGACCCCGCCGCCCGGCGTCGAGGGTGATCACAGCGGCCTACGGCACGTTTCCAGCGTATTCCGGTCGGCCTCCAAGAACTGCTGCCGTGTCAGGGGCACGGTGAGTCACCACCTCTGGGCTCGCTGTAAGCTCAAGTCGACATTATCGCTATTCGCGAAAAGCGGCAAGGAGCCCTGGGTGGTGGCCAACGGTTCGCTTACTGTGTAAAGCGGCAAGGTTGGCGAGGACCGACCAAGACATGAGGAGGGCCCGTTGGACGGCGATGCGTGGACCAGTACGTCGATGCCCTACCTGCGGCCGGCTGGGGGAGGCCGAGGTGATGTGTGGAGTGAGGAGGCCGCGGCTCACGGGCGGCGGGGTACTCAGCGCATCGTCCAGGCCGGGGAGCTGCCCGCTCCCGCAGTCGTGGCGCGGCTGTTGGGGGTAGAGGCGGGGGCCGCAGTGGTCGTGCGGCGGCGGATCATGTATCTGGACGAGCAGCCTTGCGAGCTGACCGACTCCTACTACCCCGCTCCCATCGCGGCGGGTACCGGCCTCGCGGGCACGGCGAAGATCCGTGGGGGAGCGGTCGCTCTGCTCGCGGAACTCGGTTACGTCGGGAGTCGGGTGCGGGAGGATGTGATGGCGCGGATGCCCGACGGGCAGGAGCGCGAGCTGCTGCGGACCGGCGAGCTGGAGCCGGTGATGTGCCTTGAGCGGGTCGTCTTCGACGCGGACGATCGGCCGATTCAGGCCGATCTCATCACCATGCCCGCCCACCGCCAGCGACTTCGTTACGAACTCAGGATGGGATGACCGTGCCCAAGGCCGATCAGGACGCAATCGACCGGCGGTCGCTGCATGAGCGAATCGCCGCTGATCTGCGGGACGAGGTCATGTCGGGCGAGCTTCGGCCGGGTGCGAGGCTTCCCTCGACCGCGCAGCTCAAGGAGCGGTTCAGTGCGTCGAACGCGACTGTGCAGAAGGCGCTGCAACTGCTGAAGGACGAAGGCCTCGCGGTGGGCAGGGCCGGGGCGGCCGTTACCGTACGGGAGCACCGGCAGCGCACCATGCGGCCCGCCGCGTACATGGCGCCGGCTGCGCAGGGGGAGCCGTATCGGTGGATCAGTGAGGCGGCCACCGGGCACCAGGCGCGCGGGAGCAGCCGTCTTCTGGAGGTCGCCGAGGTGAGGCCGCCTGCCGATGTGGCGGAGGCGCTACGGCTTCCGGAGGGTGGGATGGCGCTCCTGCGGGCGCAGGTGTTGTCGCTGGATGACGAGCCGGTGGAGTTGGTGAAGTCCTACTATCCATTGGATCTCGCCCGTGGGACCGCGATGATGGATCGCCGCAAGATCAAGGGCGGTACTCCGGCGCTGCTGGCGGAGCTCGGCTATCCGCCGCGGCTCAGCGTGGACAAGGTGTCCGCCCGGGTACCCACGCAGGAGCAGCACACGGTGCTCGGCCTGCCGGGGAATCTGCCCGTCCTGCGGACGTTGCGGGTCGTGTTCAGCGATGGTGAACGGCCCATCGAGGCCACGGTGATGGCCAAGGCTGGTCACCTCTATGAGCTGCAGTACGAGTTCTCGCCCTCTTGAGCGGTGCTTTGTGTGGCCGGTCAGAGTCGGTCAAAGGCTCGAGCGTACAGATGCGTTATTTTTCTCGTCCGTTCTTTCTCGGGCCGATGCACAGCACGACGAGGAAGACGACGGTTCCGATCAGGCCGAGATCCTGCCATACGGCCGAATAGTAAAGTGCGCCCGGCGTGTTGGCTTGCTGCGTCACACCAAGACAGATGACGAGCCCGATCGCGGACTTCCAGCGTTTCATGCGGCAGAGGCTGGCACGCCCGTGCGGGGACCCCTCCCGGAGTGACATGGGTGGAACCTGGGCCAGAACCTCACGCACATTGGTGCGACGGCTGACGGCGCCCATTCCACGCGGGTCTCACCGGCAAGGCTGACGGGGCCAGGCCTGGCCTGTCCCCCCGGCCCGGCCTGGCGGGGCCCGGCCGGGCGGCATTGTGAGAGCGGTCAGGAGCCGATTGCCTGCGGGTAGCGGAAGAAGCCGGTCGGGTCGTACCTCCGCTTCACACGGACCAGCCGGGGGTAGTTGACGCCGTAGTAGGCCTCCCGCCAGTCCCTCAGCTTCGGATCGGGGAAGTTCTGGTAGGAGTGCTCGGGGGGCGCCTCGGGGAAGATCGCGTCGTAGAAGTCGTGGAGCCAGTGCAGGTTCGCGGCGCCGACCTCGGGGGAGTCGTAGTCCGCCCAGGAGGTCTCGGCGGCCAGGATGAACAGGTCGTTGCGGTGCACGAACGCGGTCGCCCGCCGCGGCACCTGGTTGATCTCCCCGCCGAGGGCGAACATCGCGAATCCGGCCCCGTCCGGGTTGCCGCTGCCCGGCCACTTGAGCAGCTGCTCGGCCGCGGCGCCGACCTGCTGGTCGGTGAGGAGCGTCCGGGAGTTCAGGACCGCTGACTTGGAGGCGAACTTCTCCACCGGAGTGGTGGCGCTCAGCAGTGTGCTCGCCTCGGCCGGGGTGACCTCGCGGACGGCGGCGCAGTTCCGGGCGCGTTCCTCCGGGGTGCCGATGGCGAGCAGCGGGGCGAGGATGGCCTGCAGCTCATCGAGCGTTCCGTAGTACTGCCCGATCGCATTGACGTTGGCGTTCGTACGGATCTGGTCCCGGGTTCGCCCGTGGGTGCCGATGCCGAGGCGGAGGTGGAACCGCTTGTCGTCCGAGGTCTCCAGGGCGATCCGCTGTGCGGTCGCCAGTACCGGTAGTACGGAGTCCAGGCTCCAGGTGAGCCGGTAGAACCCCACATCGCCCTGGAACCGCTCGTACTGGAACGTGAACGAGGTGTGCACGCCGAAGTTGTTGCCCGCGCCGCCCCGGCAGCCCCAGAACAGATCGGGCTCCGAGTCCTCACTGGCCTCGACCACCCGGCCGTCGGCGAGTACGACGGTCGTGGCGACCAGCCGGTCGCAGGTCAGGCCGAACATCTTGTCGCTGAAGCCGATACCCCCGCCCAGCACGAGCCCGGCGACCCCGACCGAGGGGCAGCGCCCGGTCGGCACGAAGATCCCTTCGTCCTCGAGCAGCGGATGCAGATCGCCGTTGGTGACCCCGGCCCCGACGGTGACCGTGCCGGCGCCGTGGACGACCTTGATCGGCCCGTACGCCCGGGAGCGGGCGGCGCTGCGCCGCGGTGTGGTGACGATGTTCTTCATCCGGCTCATGTTGAGCAGCAGGCCCGTGGTGGTGGAGTAGCCGGCGTAGTTGTGGCCGAGACCGGAGCGCGGGACCGCGGGCAGCCCCACCGCGCGGGCCCAGCGGATCGACTCGCGTACGTCCTTCGTGGTGGCGCAGGCGACGATGCCGGCGGGGTGGACCCCGGCGTACCGGTGGTTGAACGGGATCGCCAGCGGCGGGTAGCCGGAGTTCGCGGGCCGGTAGAGGGTGGCACCGGGGGAGAGCGACGCGGCCAGCCGCTTCCAGTCCTGCTTGCTGACCCGCTCCGCCGTCTCGGTCACCGTCCCGGCCACCGTCTCGGTCACCGCGGCGGCGGCGACCGCGTCGGGCGCCGCCGTCATGGCCACCGCCCCGGCGCCGAGCGCCCCCAGGGTGCCCGTCCGCAATACGTCCCGCCTGTTGATCACTGTGGCCTGCCTTCGCGAAACGGTCGGAGGCTCGGTCGCCTCGAAGTCGACTGGTCAACCGATCGTTCACCGACCCGGCCGTTCGGCGTGGAGCGCCCACGACCCGGCCACCCGAAGGCCACCCGAAAGCGTGCCTGGCGCACCGCCTGATAGCCGAGCCGAGCCGAGCCGAGCCGAGTATCAGAGCCTGAACTCGCGGATCACGGTGTTCCTGAACACCGCACCGCCATCGATCGTGAACAGGGCGAGCCCCGTGTCGGCAGGGTCCGGGAAGGCTTCGGAGGAGTGCATGTACCGGCCGTCGTCGACGTACATCTCCACGGAGGTGCGGTCGATCAGGATCCGCAGCCGGACCGTCCGCGCGGACGGGTCGAAGGGGCTCCTGCTCTCCTGCCACCGGCCGGAGGAATCCGGGCTCACCGTGTAGCCGCGGTTGACGAAGGCGTAGTCGCCGTAGATCCCGGCGTCGATGTGCCGCACGCCGTCGGGAGAGCGGCGCAACTGCAGTCCCGCGCCCGTGAGCTGGTCCCAGGCGAGCTCGGTCGTCAGCTCGTAGGCGGTGCCGGTGTAGTCCAGCGCCCGGTGTCCGTCGACCTCCAGGTCGCCGAGGTGCACCATGCGGGAGACATGGGCGTCGAGGGCGCCGATGGGCTGGGAGGCGAGGTAGTACGTGCCGCTCGCGGCGCGCCCCAGCGTGATCTCGCGGACGATCGAGTCGGTGCCGTTGAAGCCGTCGCAGTCGATGGTGGGGGTGGTGTTCGCGTAGCCCCAGTTGTTGAGCCAGCCGATGGCGTAGCGCGCGGCCGGGTCGAGGGTGCCGTGCGCGTCCCGTTTCTCGAAGGTGACGGCCGCGTACCAGTCCCAGCCGTGGTCGAGCCACTGCGGGTCCGAGGCGTCCGCCGTGAAGGTGGTGCCGTCGAAGTCGCCGGTCCAGTATGCGTAGGTGTTGGGAAGGCCGGACGCCTTGCCGTCGGCGCTCACGCCCAGCACCCACCTGGCGGTGCCGTCCTCGGCCGTGATCCGGAACAGGTCGGGGCACTCCAGGACGCCGATGCCTTCCTTGATGAACCCGCTGACGTACGTCCACGACTTCAGGTCGGTCGAGTGGTAGAAGCCGACCTTGTTGTTCTCGGCGAGCGCCATCACCCACCGGCCGCGCTCCTCGTCGCGGATCACCTTGGGGTCGCGGAAGTCGCGGACGCCGGGGTTGGGCAGGACCGGGTCGGTGCCGTGGTGGGTGAAGGTCCGGCCGCCATCGGTGGAGTAGAACAGGTACTGCGCCTGGGTGTTGGCGTTGTCGTCGGGCGACATGGTGGCCAGGACGATCACCGCGCCCGCGCCGAAGCCCGCCGTGTTGTCCGTGTCGACCACCGCCGAGCCGGACCAGACGTCGCCGGCCGGGGTGGTGTCCTTCGGCACGGCTATGCCACGGTCGGTGAAGGAGACCAGGTCGGTGCTGGTCGCCAGGCGCCAGGCGGTGCCCGCGGTCGTGCCGCCGGTCAGGTAGTCGGGGTTGTACAGGTAGTAGTAGTGGTATTCGCCGTCGATCCAGATCGGGCGCTGCGGGTCGTTCTTCCACTGGTCGGGGACGGTGAAGTGGTACTCGGCGCGGTAACTCCCGCATGCGGCCGTCTTCTTGGGCTTCGTCGCCGCCGGACTCCCCGCCGCCGGACTCCCCGCCGCCGGACTCGCCGCGACGGGCAGTAACGCGCCGGCCGCGCCCGCGGCCGAGGCGACGAAGAGCGACCTCCTGGACAGGCCAGGACCGCCTGGCATGCCTGGTGTACGGACCATGGTGCGGCTCCTTTCCCGACGTCGTCGTCGGGGCTGCGGCTCAGTGGTCCGGAACTGTAGACCTAACTCGTTAAAGGTCAACCCTGTCGGGCGCCTTGACAGCCCGTAACAGGCTTCTCATCATCGGGGAATCACTTCTTCCTAACACGAGTTAGGCTCGCCGATGACCGACTCGCTCATCTCCCGTCGCGGCCTGATGCGGTACGGGACGTACGGCGCCGGGGCCGCGGCCCTCGGCGGTGTCGCCGCAAGCTGGGACCGCCTCACCGGCGCCGACATCCCCGGGCGGAACGACGGCTCCCTCGTCGTCGCCACCCTCGGCCCCGCCTACGGACCGGAGGCCGTACGCACGCTCACCGAGGGCTTCCGGAAGCAGCACCCCGACATCAAGCTCCGCGTCAACGCGGTGCAGGCCGTGGACTGGTCCGATTTCTTCGCGAAGATCCTCACCCAGATCGCGGCGGGCACCGCCCCCGACCTTGTCTACGTCGCCACCGAGGGCGTCCAGCTGTTCGCGCGGCGGCTCGGGGTCCCGCTGGACCGCTGGGTGCGGCGGGACGCCGAGGAGCTGCGCGAGTACTTCGCCGACGTCCATCCCTCGCTGGTGGAGTCGATGATGTACGAAGGGAGCCTCTACCAGCTGCCGGTCGAGTTCAACGCGGCCGACATGTATCTCAACAGGCAGGTGTTGGAGCGGGCCGGCGCGGGTTTCCCGGCCGCCGACTGGACCCGCGACGACTTCACCGCGCTGCTGCGGGACATGAAGAAGGCAAGCGGCTCCCGGTTCACGCCGTACTTCTGGACCAACCGGCTGTGGGGCGGCGTGGTGCCCTGGCTGTTCGCGAACGGCACCAATCTGCTCGCCGAGTCCAAGGCGCCGGGCGGCGCCTGGCTGTGGGACTCCTTCTACCCGGCCGCCGAACGGCAAGGGCGCGGGGGCGGTTTCCGGTGGACGACCCCGCAGGCCACCGACGCCCGCGTGGAGGAGGCGTACGACTATCTCGCCTCCCTCATCGAGGAGCACCTGTGCACCCGCCCCGAGGGCGGCAACGGCCAGAACCTCGTCGGCGTCTTCTCCACCGGCCGGGTCGGCGTCACGCCCGCGGGCGGCTTCTGGGCGGGTGGTCTGAGTCTGGCGGGCATGCAGGCGACGGACTACGACGTGCAGTACTTCCCGCGCTGGCGCACCCAGCGCATGCAGTTCGGTGCGGCCGGCTATGCCCTGCTGCGCACCTCGAAGAAGCAGGACGAGGCCTGGGAGTTCATCAAGTACGCCGCCCGCAGGGACACCCTGATGCGGCTGTTCAAGACCAACCAGACCACCCCGGCCCGCCGCTCGATGCTCGACCCCGCCCGCTATCGGGAGACCGGCCCGAGCCACTGGCAGGTCTTCTACGACACCCTCGACAAGTTCCCCGACACGGGGCCGATCCCCGCGCCGCCGCATGTCGCCGAGGTTGAGCAGGTGCTGCTCAAGCACACCGGCACCGCCCTGGCCTCCCGGGGCGCGGTGCGCCCCGCGCTGCGCCGGATGCAGGGCGACCTGGAGAAGGCCATGGAGCGTGACGTATGACGACAAACTCGCAGGCGAACTCGCAGGCGAACGCGCAGGCCCCGCACGTACGAAAGCGGCGGGCGACACCGGCCGCCGACCCCTCGCGGCCCTCCGCCCGCACCCGCTCCGCCCGGCTGCTCGCCGCGCTGTTCCTGGCGCCCACGATCGTCGGGATCGTGGTCTTCACGGTCGTACCGATCGTCGGCTCGGTCGTCCTCAGCCTCTTCCACTGGAACGTGATCGACGACCCGAGCTTCGCCGGGGCCGCGAACTACCGTGAGGTGTTCAGCGATTCGACCGTGCTGATCTCCTTCCGCAACACCCTCGTGTTCATGGTGCTCGCGGTCGCGCTGCAGTTGCTCATCGCCCTGGCGCTGGCGCTGGCGGTGAACGGGCGGATGCCCACGTGGCTGCGCTCGGTGTTCCGGTCGGCGTTCTTCTTCCCGCTGGTGCTGTCCGCCGCGTCGATCTCGGTGGTGATGAAGTACCTCTTCAACCAGGACTTCGGGGTCGTGAACTGGCTGCTCGGGCTGGTCGGGATCGCCCCGGTGCCATGGCTGACGTCGGAGCACGGGGCGATGGCGGCGGTGATCCTGATCTATGTCTGGCAGCAGTTCGGCTTCTCGTTCCTGCTGTTCGTCGGCGGCCTCAACAACATCCCCAAGGAGATCCACGAGGCCGCCTCTCTCGACGGCGCGACCGGGCTGCGCAAGCACCTCAACGTCACGCTGCCGCTGCTGTCGCCCACGCTGCTGGTCGCGTCGGTGGTCGGCATCATCAACGCGCTACAGGTCTTCGAGCAGCCGTATGTGCTCACCAACGGCGGGCCCGGCGACTCGACCCGAACGGTCGTGATGGTCGTCTACGAGACCGCGTTCGAGCAGCTGCGCTTCGGCCCGGCGTCCGCGGTGGGCGTGCTGCTGTTCGTACTGATCATGGCGGTCACCGCCCTCCAGTTCCGGCTCAGCCGGCGCTTCGTCCACTACCAGTGAGCCGGGTGAGTCCCATGAGCCAAGCGAACCTGAGCCGAGCGCCCATGAGCCAGGCGCCCATGAGCTGGCCGAACCCGAGCCGGCCGAACTCGAGCCGGCCGAACCCGAGCCGAGCGAATCCGAGCCGACCGACCACGAACCTGAGCCGTGCGCGGTACGCGCTCGCGCCCTGGGCCCGGATCGCCGGGCTGGCCGTATGCGCGCTGCTCACCCTGGGCCCGGTCATCTGGACCGTCTCCACCTCGCTGCGCACCCCGGCCGAGTCCTTCGACCTGCCACCGAAGATCATCCCCACCCACCCGACGACGGAGTCGTACCGCGGGGTCTTCGACCAGATCGATGTGTGGCTGGTCGCCCTCAACTCGACGCTGGTGACCGCGCTGATCGCGGTGGGTCAGATGATCACGGCGGGCCTGGCGGGGTATGCGTTCGCGCGCCTGGAATTCCGCTTCAAGAAGCCGCTGTTCGGACTGGTGCTGGCGACCATGATGGTGCCGCTCCAGGTCACCATCGTGCCGGTGTTCCTGGTGCTCAAGTCGATGGGCCTGACCGACACCCTCCTCGGCCTGATCATTCCGGCCTTTCCGACCGCCTTCGGGACCTTCCTGATGCGGCAGTACTTCCTGGGGATGCCGAAGGACCTGGGCGAGGCCGCGATGCTGGACGGCTGCGGCCCGTGGCGGATCTTCCGGTCGGTGTACGCCCCGCTGGCCGCCCCCGGCCTCGCGATCGTCGGCGTGCTGGCCTTCAACTACCACTGGAACGAATTCTTCCGGCCGCTGATCCTCGAGACCTCAGGCCAGAACTACACCCTGCCGCTGGGCCTGGTCTCGCTCCAGGGCAACCTCGGCACCGGCTCCGTCTCGGTGGTGCTCGCCGGTGTCGTCCTCTCCATGATCCCCGCCGTCGCCGTGTTCATCGTCGGCCAGCGCCCTCTTCGCGAGGGCATCACCTCCGCAGGAGTCAACCGTTGAGCCCCACCGCTCAGTCCCCGGACCCGGACGCTCCGCGCTTCAGGGTCCGTCCGCCCGCCAACTGGATCAATGACCCCAACGGTCCCTTTCGCTGGCGAGGCCGCCACCACCTCTTCTACCAGCACAACCCCGACGCCCCGAGCCACGCCAACGTCCACTGGGGCCATGTCTCCAGCCCCGATCTGGTCCACTGGGAGCACCATCCGATCGCCCTCGCCCCCACCCCCGGCGGCCCGGACGAGGCGGGCTGCTGGTCCGGGTGCGTGGTCGACGACGACGGCGTGCCCACGGCCGTGTACACCGGCGTCGACCGCCACCACACCGGGCTCGGCACCATCTGCCTGGCACGGGCGGCCGACCCGGACGACGACGCGCTGGCCGAGTGGAAGCCGTCGCCCACCCCGGTGGTGGCCGGGCCGCCCGCCGGCCTGGACGTGGTGATGTTCCGCGACCCGTTCGTCTTCCGGTGCGACGGGCGGCGGTGGGCGCTGGTCGGCGCGGGCCACGCCGACGGGACCCCGTCGGTGCTGCTCTACGACTGCGACGACCTGGCGGACTGGCGGTTCGCCGGTGTGCTCGTGGATGGCACGGGGCCGGTTGCCGTGGAAGCGTTCGGCGACCAGGCGGTCGGCTGGGAATGCCCGCAGATGTACGCGACGGCGGGCGGGGACTGGGTGCTGGCGGTGTCGCTGTGGGACGGAGATCCGTGCGCCACCGGATACCTGACGGGACGTCTGTGCACGGACGGCCGAGGCGGTCTGCGCTTCGAGGCGCGCACCGGCGGGCGGCTCGACCACGGGCGGGACTTCTACGCGCCCGCTGTGCTCCAGGAGGCGGACCGGACCCTGATGTGGGGCTGGTCCTGGGAGGCCCGTGAGCGCGGCGAGGTCGAGCGTGCTGGGTGGGCCGGTGTGCTCACCGCGCCGAGGGTCGTTGACGTACACCCGGACGGCGCGCTGCGCGTCGTACCGGCGCCGGAGCTCGAACTGCTGCGCGCGGCCGAACCGTTCGTCAATGAATCGTCTGTCACCGCACCGTCTGTCGCCGAACCGTTTGTCACCGCACCGGGCCGGGTTCCGCTCCCGGAGGCGTACGACCTGACCGTCACGGCCCGCGGCCTGACGACCGTGAGTCTGCTGCGGTCCGCCTCGGGTGCGCGGCTGACGGTGCGGCTGGACCCGGACGAGGACACCGTGACGCTGGACCGCGGTGACTGGCCCCGGACGCCCGGCACCGGGGCCCGGGGGGCGGGGCCGATCGTGGTGCGGGCGCCGGGGAGGGAGGTGCGCGTACTCGTCGACGGTTCGCTGTTCGAGCTGTTCGTCGACGACCGGGCCACGGTCACCGAGCGCGTCTACCGGCGCCCGGACGATGTGCGCGAACTCGTCGTGGCGGGGTCCGTGGCCGCCGTCACGGGGTGGGAGCTGGTCCCACCGGAGCTGGTCCCACCGACGCACGGCTGATCACCGGGCCGGCGAGGCGCCGCGTGGTGGCCAGCGGCGTCCGCCCGGTCTCGATGGCCTCCAGCAGCAGCCGGGCGACGGCCTCGCCCATCGCCCGGTGCGGCAGCGCGACCGTGGTGAGGGGCGGCGCCAGGAACTCGGCCATGTGCTCCTGGTCGTCGTAGCCGACCACCGACAGGTCGCCGGGGACGGCGACCCCCAGCCGGGCCGCGGCGTGCAGAACGCCCGCCGCCACCCGGTCGTTGTAGCAGAAGACGCCGGTGGGGCGGCGATCGGCGGGCACCCCGTCGAGCACCCGCAGCGCGCCCTCGTACCCGCCGGAGATCTCGCCTCCGGTGCGTAGGACCCACTCCTTGGGGACGATGATCCCCTTGGCGCGCACGGCGTCACGGAAGCCGCGCAGCCGCTCGACCGACGCCATGTCGTCCTGGCCGCCGACCATCGCGACCCTGCGGTGCCCCTCGTCCAGCAGGAGCCGGGCCGCCGTACGGCCCCCGGCGCGCTCGGCGGGGATGACGGCCGGCAGGGAGTCGTCCTCGGCCAGACAGTTGGCGAGGACGGAGCGCGTGCGGTGCAGGCCCTCGGGGACGCGGACCCGGCGCAGCGACATGGCCGCGTAGATGATCCCGTCCACCCGCCGGTCCAGGAGCTCGGCGACCGCCGCGTCCTCTTTGGCCGGATCGCCGCCGGAGTCGACGGTGAGGACGAGATGCCCGCTGTCCCAGGCGGTCTCCATGGCCCCGCGCAGCAGCCTCCCCGCGAACGGCGACGAGGCGATCTCGTCCGTGACCAGCCCGATCACCGCGGTGCGGCGGCGCCGCAGACCGCGCGCGACGGGGTCGGGGCGGTAGCCGAGCCGGGCGGCGGCCTGGCGGATGCGCTCCTGGGTGGCGGCCGAGAGGTTCCCCTCGGCCCGGTCGTTGAACACGAAGGAGACTGCGGTATGGGACACCCCGGCGAGCCGGGCGACATCCCGCGACGTCGGCCGCCCGAGCTTGTCGGCGGATCCGCCGCGCCCGCCCTCGCCCGTGCCCATGGCTTTCGGCCACTCTCCGTTCGCCCGTCCGTGCCCCTGCTGATTCACCCGATCTTACGCACGAGGTGACCTGAAACGGCGTTGAAGCAGAGCGCTCGAAGTGCACAGAGTGCAGGGAGTCGCTGACGCTGACGACTCACTGATGCCCCCACCCTTCACGGAGGCCCGGACCATGATCTGGAACCACCCCCAGCCGTCCCGCCGCACCCTTCTCCGCGGCGCCGCCGTCACCGCGCTCGCGACGACGGCGACGGCGACCGGCGTCGGGGCGGCGCACGCCGTCTCGTCCGCCCCGGCACGGGCCACATGGCCGACCGAGTTCCCGCTCCCCGACGGCTTCATGCCCGAGGGGATCACCATCGGCCGCAGGCCGTACGCGTACATGGGCTCGCGCGCCAACGGCGCCGTCTACCGCACCGATCTGCGGACCGGTGAGGGCAGAGTCATCCACGAGGGCGCCACGGGCACGGTGGCCGTCGGGCTCAAGCTGGACGAGGACGGTCTGCTGTACGTCTCGGGAGGCGGTGGAGGGACGGCGCGGATCGTCGACTCGCACACCGGCGAGCTGGTGACCACGTACCAACTGACCGACGCGACCGGCCACTTCATCAACGACGTGATCCTGCTCGGCGACCGCGCCTGGTTCACCGACTCGCGCGACGCCGTGCTGTACGGCGTACCGCGCGGCCGCGCCGGAGAGGTCCGCCGCCTGCCGCTGACCGGCGACTGGGTACAGACGCCCGACGTCAACAACGCCAACGGCGTCGTGGGCACCCCGGACGGCCGAGGGCTGATCGTCGTCAGCAGCTCGCCCGGCAGGCTGTACCACGTGGATCTGGCCGGCGGCCACGCCACCGAGATCGCGCTCTCCGGCGCGGCCGATGTCGCGAACGGCGACGGCCTCCTCCGCATCGGCCGCACGCTGTACGTCGTACAGAACCGGCTGAATCTGATCAGCGTCTTCGACCTCGACGCCAAGGCCCCCACCCCCACCGCGACCTTGCGCCGTACGGTCACCGACCCCCGCTTCGACGTCCCCACCACCGTCGCCCGCTGGGCCGACCGCCTCTATCTCGTCAACGCCCGCTTCACCTCGCCCCAGACACCGGAGACGACGTTCAACGGCGTCGCCGTACCCCTCTGAGAGGGCTGCTCTGAGGGGGCCCCTCCGAGGGGGCGGTCGGCACCCGTGCGGCGTCTTCGTCCGGTCCGGATCCTCGCGAAGGCGCCGTACGGGTTGCCGCCTGGGCCCTGCGTCGATCTTCGCGGCCATGGCTCACCCCAGTCAATCCTGGGGATTACTCGCAATACCCAAGCTATAACTGGGGAATTGTGACCCTGGATGACCTGCGTGTGTTCGTGGCCGTATGCCGCGCCGGAAGCCTCAGCGCCGTGGCCCGGGATCTGGACTGTACGCAGTCGGCGGTGAGCCAGCATGTGAAGCGGCTGGAGCGGGAGACCGGCGTGAGCCTGCTGGAACGCCTGCCGCGCGGCGTGGCGCCCACCGCCGCGGGCCGCATCCTGTGCGACGCCGCCGCCGAGGGCATCGCCGGACTCGACCGCGCGCTGCGGCGGCTGGGGGATCTGGTGCACGGCGAGGGCGGCACGGTGCGGATCGCGACCGGCGGCACGACCGTACGCCACTTCATGGCCGACGCGGTCGTCGCCTTCCGCCGCCGCTACCCCAAGGTCAGCCTGGAGTTCCAGACCGAGAGCTCCAGCCGCGGCTGCTTCGACGCCCTGCTCGCCAGCGATCTGGACCTGGCCTGGATCACCATGGGCGCCCCGGTGCGGGGCATCGAACAGCGCCCCGTCGTCGACCTGCCCTGGGTGCTGGCCGTACGGGCCGGCGATCCACTCGCGGCCCGGTCGAGGATCGACGTAGCCGACCTCGCCGACGTGCGCCTCGTACGGCTGCCGCCGAACTCCACCTCCGGCGGACGGCTCGACGCGGCGTTCGCCGAGCTCGGCGTCCGCACCGGCTCCGACACGAGCGTCGCCGACTGGGACACGGCCCTGCTCCTCGCCGAGCTCGGCCTGGGGCACGCCGTCGTGCCCGCCCTGCCGGGCCTGCCGGTGCCAGGCGACAGCGGGCCGCTGCGCCTGGTGCCCGTCCCGGCGCTGCCGCCGCTGTCCGTCGGCTGGGCCGTACGCCGCTGGGACGCCCTCCCGCCACTCGCCCGCGCATTCGCGGACACGGTGGCGCGGCAACTGCGGTGAGCGGCAGCCCCGCGCCTGGCGCGGCCGGCAGGCAGGCCCTCTCCCGGTCAGGACTCCCAGTGGGCGAGCGCGTACAGCGCGGCGGCGGTCCGGGCGAACTCCTGATCGCCGAGCAGACCCCGCAACTCGCCGTTGAACCGCTCGATTTCCGGCTGGGCGGCAAGGAGGGCGGCGGCCCCGCCGTCGGTCAGCTCCAGCACCACGGCGCGGTGCTCGCGCGGGTGCGGCCGCCTGCCGACGAGGCCGGCCTTGGCGAGCCGCGCGACGAGCGCGGTGACGCCGGATTCGCGCAGCCCCAGGGCGTGCGCGAGCTCCCGTTGGGTGATGCCCGGCTGATCGCGTACGGCGAACAGCGCACCGAGCTGCGCCGTGGTGACCCCGGCGGCGGCCAGACAGCGCCGGTCCGCGACCGTACGCAGCTGGTGCGCCGCCCGCTGCAGCAGAAAGAACAGGCGCTGGTCGGATGCGGGCTCAGCCTCAGACATAGGGCCGATCTTGACAGACGCGGGAGCGGCGCGGCAGGGTCACTTCACCAGTGAAGTGAGGTGCCATGGACGAGATTCTGGACTTGTCGGTCGCGCAGAAGCTGCTGGCCGCCCAGCCCTTCAGCAACCTGCTCGGCGCCCGCCTGGTCGCCTTCGGCGAGGGCGCGGCGACCCTCGAAGTGGACATCCGCGACGACCTGCGCCAGCAGCACGGCTTCCTGCACGGCGGCGTACTCGGCTACGCCGCGGACAACGCCCTGACCTTCGCCGCGGGCACAGTGGCCGGCGCCCGGCTGCTCACCGCCGGATTCACCATCGACTATCTGCGCCCCGCCGCCGGAGCGCTGCTGCGGGCCGAGGCACGGGTCGTACGGGCCGGCCGTACCCGCGTCGTCTGCCGCTGCGATCTGTCCACCGTGGACGGCGAGGGCACGGCGACCCTGTGCGCGGTGGCGCAGGGCACGATCTCGGTCATGGCGCCGGCCGAGCCGCCGATCGGGACCTGACCCGAGTTGCGGGGGCGGGCCTCGGCGGGCCCTCCCCTGGCACGATCGGCGGCATGCACGATCAGCCGCATGCTCATGATGCGTCCGTCTCGACGGGCCACGGCCCTCGTCTGTCGCGGACACGGCGGACACGGCGGACACAGCGGACACTGCGGACCCTGCCCCCGCCGGCCTTCGACCTCGGCCTCGCGCTGCTGGTGCAACTGGCCGTCACCATGCCGTTCGTCATCCCCCGAGGCCCCGAACTGCCGCCCGCGACCTGGTCCGCCTACGCGCTGACGACTCTGGCCGTGCTGCCGCTGGTGTGGCGGAGGAGGGCGCCGCTCACCGTGCTCGTCGCCGTCTGCCTCGCCCAACTCTGCTACCAGCTGACCCTCGACGGCCCGGGCCAGCCCCTGCCGTACGCCGGCCTGGTGGCCGCCTACACCGTGGCCGCCCTCTCCCCGACGCGTACGCGCATCGCCATGATGGCGCTGGCGGCGCTGCTGATCCCGGCCGGCGTGGCCCTCAACACGGGCGAGGTCCGCGAACTGCTCTTCAGCCTGATCGTCTTCTTCGGCGCCTGCACCCTCGGCACCCTCACCCGCACCCGCCAGGCCTACGCGGCGGCTGCCGAGCGCAGGGCGGCCGAGCAGGCGGTGGTCCGCGAACGGGCCAGGATCGCCCGGGAGATGCACGACGTTCTCTCCCACTCCGTCGCCCTGATGGTGGTGCAGGCCGAGGCCGGCCCGGTCGCGGTACGCACCGCCCCCGACCGGGCCGAGGCGGCCTTCGACGCGATCTCGGAGACGGGCCGGGAGGCGATGGTCCAGCTGCGGCGGATGCTGGGGGTGCTGCGCGAGGACGCCACGGACGAACGGGGTCCGCAGCCCACCGTCACCGCGCTGCCCGCGCTGCTCGAGCGTGTGTCGGGCAGTGGGCTCACGGTCTCGTACGACACCACCGGCCAGGTCAGACCCCTGCCCCTGGACACCGAGGCCACCGTCTACCGTGTGGTGCAGGAGGCCCTGACCAACGTCGTCAAGCACGCCACTGCCGACCGGGTGGCGGTCCGGCTCGACTACGGCCGTGAGAAGCTCGGCATCACCGTCACCGACGATGGCCGTGGTCCGGGCGCCGTCGGCTCCGCAGGACCCCGTTCTCCCGGTCATGGTCACGGCCTGATCGGCATCCGGGAGCGTGCGGCCGCACACGGCGGCATCGCCCGTACCGGGCCCGGGCCGGGCGGCAGAGGGTTCGAGGTCTTCGTGAGTCTCGGGGTGGGGAAGTGACGATCCGTGTGGTGGTGGCCGACGACCAGGAACTGGTCCGCAGCGGCTTTGTGATGATCCTCGACGCTCAGCCGGACATGGAGGTGGTCGCCGAGGCGGGCGATGGCGCGGCGGCGATCGAGGCCGTACGCCGCCACTCCCCGGACGTGGCGCTGCTCGACATCCGCATGCCCGGCACGGACGGCATCGAGGCGGCCGGAACCATCTGCCGGGAGACCGAGTGCCGGGTGATCATGCTGACCACCTTCGACTCCGATGAGTACGTCCATGAGGCCCTGCACGCCGGGGCGAGCGGTTTTCTGCTCAAGGACGTCCGCCGCGACGACCTGGTCCACGCGGTCCGGGTGGTGACCGCGGGCGACTCGCTCCTGGCACCCTCGGTGGCCCGGCGCCTGGTCGCGGACTTCGTACGGCGCCCCCGGGAGACCGCCGCGCCGCGCCCCGACCGGCTGGCGGTGCTCACCGCGCGGGAGCGGGAAACACTCCAACTGCTCGGCAGGGGCCTGTCCAACGCGGAGATCGCGGCGGAACTCGTGCTCAGCGAGCACACCGTCAAGACGCATGTGAGCAACGTGCTGGCCAAACTGGGCCTGCGCGACCGGATCCAGGCGGTGATCTGCGCTTATGAGACGGGCTTGGTCACGGCCGGTTGACCGACTCCCTCGCGCGAGGGAGCGCCGACCCTCCGAAGATGGGTCGCTCCGGCGATCCGCCGGAGGCGCCTGATCACCAGCATGGGAGTCGTCCCTGACAGCGACCACTTCCCGGAGCGCACCCGATGAGAATCCCCGCCCGCACCGCCCTGACCGCTGCCGCCGTCGCCCTGGCCATCGCAGCGGGCCCGGCCTTGGCACACGCGGCACCGACGCCCTCGACTCACACGTCCTCGGAGTCCACTCCGGACACCAAGGCTCTGGACACCGAGGCCCTGCAACGCACGATCGCCGACCTGCCCGCCGATGACGCCACCGCAGCGATCATCCGGGTCGGCGGCAGAGCCGGAAGCTGGCAGGGCGCCGCCGGCGTCCGCGACCTGGCCTCGGGGCAGCCGGTACTGGCCGCCGGACGCTTCCGCGCGGGCAGCGTGACCAAGGTCCTCACCGCCGCCGTCGTCCTGCAGCTCGTCGCCGAGCACAAGGTCGCCCTGAACCGCCCCGTCCAGCGCTACCTGCCCGGACTGCTCCCCGCCGACTACCCGCCGATCACCGTCGCCCAGCTGCTCAACCACACCAGCGGACTGCGATCCGCGGACGGTCCCGGCGACCCCTTCGAGGCCCAGTACGCCCACCGCTTCGACACCACGACCCCACAGCAGCTGATCGCCTCCGCCACCGCCCACCCGCTGGAGTTCACCCCCGGCCGCAAGCAGCACTACCTCAACATCAACTACACCGTGCTGGGCCTGCTCATCGAGAAGCTGACCGGCGACTCCTACGAGCGCCAGGTCCAGCGGCGCATCCTGACCCCCCTCGGCATGCGCGACACCTCCTACCCCGGTACCGACCCGCGCATCCCCGGGCCGCACAACCTCGGCTACCAGCGCACCCCCACCGGCCTGGTCGACGTCACCGACTGGAACGTCTCCGCGGGCTGGGCGGCGGGAGACGTCATCAGCACCGCCGCCGACCTGGAGCGCCTCACCGTGGCCCTGTTCAGCGGCCGAGTTGTCCCCAAGGCCCAGCTCCGCCACATGCTGGAGGTCCCCAAGGGGATCACCATGTACGACAGCACCGACCCCGCCTCGTACACCATGGGCCTCACCCGCGTGGTACTCCCCGACGGCACCGTCACCTACGGCAAGACCGGCGAACGCTACGGCTACGCCTCGGGGATGGGCGCCACCCTGGACGCCCAGGGCCGGATCGACCGCACTCTGGTCTACGTGGTCAACTCCACCAACGCCAAGTCGGCGTCCGGTAACCCCCGCAAACTGCCGATCGTCCTGGCCGCGCTTCAGGACTCGTAACGCGCTTCAGGACTCGTCATGATCGATCCCTTCGGTGCTACGACCATGGCCAGCAGGGCCGCGACGACGCAGACCGCACTCAGCGCGATCCACACCACGTCATACGTGCCGAACACATCGCGGGCCGTGGCTCCGAGGAAGGCCGAGGCGCTTGCGCCCAGCTGATGGGCAGAGTTGGCCCAGCCGAAAACGATGGGGCCGTCGTTGCCGTAGACGCGTTGGCCGAGGGCGATCACCGGAGGGACGGTCGCGACGTCGGCGAGTCCGTAGACGACCACGAAGGCGATCAAGGAAGGACCTACCGTCGAGGAGAGGACCACGGGCAGCGCCAAGAGGGTGAGCGCGCGGACGGCGAAGTACAGGCACAGGAGGCGGCGGGGATCGAAGCGGTCGGTGAGCCAGCCGGACGCGAGCGCCCCCAGGGATGAGAAGACACCGATCAGCGACAGCAGGGACGCGGCCATGGTGGCGTGCATGCCGTGGTCGTGGGCGGCGGGGACCCAGTTGCTCCACATGATGCCGTTGGTGGAAGCGCCGCAGATGATGAACATGCCTGCGAGCAGCCAGAACGTCCCGGTCCGCGAGGCGCCCAGGAGGACCGTCACCGCCCGGCGCGCCGCCCCGGTCGCCGGAGCGGGTTTGGCGACGAACTCCTTGGCCCCGTAGGGTGCCCCGTCGATGTCGGCGGGGTGGTCGCGCAGCAGCAGCCACACCAGCGCGGACACCGCCAGAGCCACCAGCGCCAGGGTCACCACAGGAGGCCGCCAGCCGTAGCGGTCGACCGCCCAGGCCAGCAGGGGCAGGAAGAGCAGCTGGCCCAGGTGGCTCGAGGCGCTGAGCGCGCCGGTGACCAGACCGCGCCGCCGCTCGAACCAGCGGCCGGTGATCTGTGCCGCGAAGGTCATCGTGAGGCAACCGCTGCCGAGGCCGATCAGCACGCCCCAGTACACGACGAGATGCCAGGCCGAGGTCATCACGTTGGTGAGCAGGGCACCGGTGGCGATGAGCAGCATGGCGCCGGCGGCGGCCCGGCGGATGCCGACGCGGTCCATCAGCGCGGCCGCGAAGGGTGCGGTGAGGCCGAAGAAGATCATGTTGACCGAGGCGGCGAGCGCGATGTGGCCGCGGTCCCAGGCGTACTGGTCGTGCAGTGGGGTGACCAGCAGGCCGGGCACGGTGGTGAAGGCGCCTGCCGTCACGATGGCCGCGCCCGCGACGACGGCGATGATCCAGGCGTGGTGCGGGCGGTGCGGGCGGTGCCATGACGTGGGCTGTGGAACGGCCGGTGGGTTCTGTGTCCGCTGAGCCATGTTCTCCAGACTGTGCGCACCTCAGCGGGACGACGAGTGGCCATATAGCCGTGCTACGCAAAAATATGGCCATGGCTGTCTTCACCCACCCCACTCGCCATCACGTCGCCGTCTTCGCCCGCCAGAAGATGCTCCCGATCGAGCTGGGCATCGTGCACCAGCTGTTCGGGCAGGCCAGACAGGGCGCCTCGGCCGACGGGAAGCCGCTCTACGAGGTCGCCACCTGCGGGCTGCGGGCAGAAGCGATACGGACGGACGGAGACTTCACCGTCAATGTGCCCCACGGCCCCGAGGCGCTGGCCGAAGCCGACACGGTGATCGTTTTGTCCTCGTACGAGGACTACGAGCAGACGGATCCGCGGCTGCCGACGCCGCTCGCCGAGGCGTTCACCCGGATCCGCCCCGGCACCCGCATGGCCTCGATCTGCACGGGCGCCTTCGTACTCGCCTCGGCCGGCCTCCTCGACGGTCGGGCGGCCACCACGCACTGGCGCTACACCGAGCAGTTCGCGCGCCTGTTCCCAGAAGTCGAGGTGGACGCGGACGTGCTCTACACCGACGGCGACGACGTCCTGACCTCGGCGGGCTGCGCCTCCGGGATCGACCTGTGCCTTCATATGATCCGGAGCGACTACGGGACAGCGGTCGCGGGCGACGTCGCCCGCCGCACCGTCGTACCGCCGCACCGGGAGGGCGGCCAGGCGCAGTACGTACGCCACCCCGTACCGGACCCGTCCTCCGCCTCCACCGCGGTTGCCCGCCACTGGGCCCTACAGCGGCTGCACGAGCCCCTCACACTGGGCGACCTGGCGTCCCAGCAGGCCATGAGCATCAGGAACTTCAATCGGCGCTTCCGCGACGAGGTCGGCACGACACCGATGACATGGCTGACCCAGCAGCGCGTCGAACGCGCCAGAGAACTACTGGAGGAGTCCGACCTGCCGGTGGACCAGGTGGCGGCCCAGGCCGGCCTCGGCACGGCGGCCAACCTGCGGCAGCACTTCCAGTCCGCCCTGGGTACTTCCCCGAGCGCCTACCGGGCCACCTTCCGCGGCCCGCACGATGCCGGCGCGGCTCGCCCCTGACGATGCGCGGCTCGGGGTGTTCAATGAAACCAGGGAGAGCGACGGATCACGCCGTTCCCGGTGGTGAGAGTACTTAGACCGGTCCGCTTTCCCAGAAGAAGGCGATCTCGATGAACATCGCACACGAAGAGGTCCTCGCCGCGGTGGTCCGAGCGGTGGAGGCCGCGAACCGTGCCCCGCAATTCTTCACCTGGTATGCCATCGTGCTCGCGGTCCTGCTCGTGGCAGCGGTGGTCACGCTCCGGCACAGGTGACGTGTGCAGGACGAGCATGGTGAGCGGCACAGTGGGGTCCGCACCGGTTCCTGAGTGGTCGATTCCGGCGCGGACAGAGAACGAAGCGAACCCGGGAGCACCGGCTCCCACTCATGCGGCGGGGTGTCAACTTCAGTCCTTAGTACCACCGTTCACGGTGAGCCCACTTGCGTCGGTGAGGCTTGACCGGGTGAATGGACTTCACACGGCAAGGTTGGCCCAAGGGGGTTCGCGTGACATCGGCAGACTCGGCGGGGCAGGCATGGAACACGCCTCCCGGCGCCGTATCCGCAGGCGGCGGCTGGCAACCGCCCCCCGCCCGGCCGCCGGCCGCCCCGCCGCAGCCATCGGCCGGTCCGCCGCCCGCCGCCGATCCGTACCCCGATGTGGCAGCACCGGCCTCGGCCCAGCCGATCATCGGAGTCGATCTGCGGGTCAGTAAACGGCTGCTCTGGATCGGAGACGCCTACTACCCGCTCCACAACCTCGCCCGGGTGTACACACTCACCATCCACCCCCGGCGCAAGGACGCAGTTCTGCTCTTCGTGAAGCGGCTGCTGATCATCGGAGCGGTGACGACATTCCTTGCTCTGCTCGCCGCCGTGATCGACGGGTCCGGCGGCGGCCTCGGAAGCGGTGACAGCGGTGGCTCCGGACTCTCCGTCCTCGTCGTGGTCGTCGCGGTCGCGGCGCTGATCTACTCCCTCGTGGAGATGCTGACGGTGCTCGGCGCGCCCCCGCACTTCATTCTGGCCGTTGAGACCTCCGGCCCCTCCACTGCTGTGGTGACCAGCCGGTGGCCCGACCAACTGCGGCAGCTCGCACGCCAGATCGCCGACGCGATCGAGAACCCGGAGGCGGATTTCCAGGTGCGGGTGGACACCATCACGATCAGCCCCAAGCACTACTACTTCGGAGACAACGTCAACATGTACGGCGGCACCGGCAACGTAGGGATGGCGAGCTGATGAGCGGGGACCAGCACTACTACTTCGGCAGCGGCGACCATGTCACCATGCACGGCGGCTCGGGCAACATCGGCATCGACAAGCGAGTCACTCCGGCCCAAGAGCTGCCCCAGGCCGTCCAAGAGGCCCTCCGCGAACTCCTCACCCTCATCCAGGAGCTGCGCGCCCAGGTGCCGCCGGCCAGCGCGGACGTTCTTGATGACTCCCTGCCGGCACTCCGCGCCGAGGCGGACGTCCAACCGCAGGAGCGGCACCGCGCCCTGCTCGCCGTCGCGGGCATCGCCGCGACCATCGGTGCGCTCGGCGTACCGGTCGTCGAGGCCATCAACAAGGTCCTCGAACTCATGGGCGCGAAGTGAGCACCCGCCCGCAGATCGGTCCCCCGACCCGTTGATCAAGCTTCTCCGCAAGCGTGCAGGAGGAGATAGGCGCGATAGGGCACCTCGGCTCTATCCCTCGAGCAACGAGGGCCGCTCACCCGAGAGCCTGGCGGCCGGGCTCGCCCGAGCCTGGCGGCCGGCGGCGGCGGGTTACGGCATTGCCGCGAATGCCTCCCGGTGATCGCGTGCCCACTGCTCGAACGTGCCCGCCGGTCGGCCGAGCACCCGCGGCACGTGGTCGGTGACGTAGGCCGCACCGCCGGCGCGCGCCCAGCCGATGCCAGTGGTCATCCCGGCCGGCAACTGGTCGAGCGCGCTCGCATCGGTGATCTTGACCGGCTGTTCCAGCACGCGCTCCAGGATCGTCGCCTGGTCTGTGAACGTCAGCAGCTCCGGCCCTGTCAGGTCGTACCGCTGCCCGTTGTGCGCATCGCTGGTCATGGCGGCAACGGCGACCGCGGCCACGTCCCTCGGGTCGACGATGGCCTGCCGGGAATCGCCGGTCATGTTCGGGATCGGTTCTCCCGCCTGGATCAGCGCCCGGTAGCGCAGGAAGTTCGACGCGAAGCTCGGCGGGCGGAGCATCGTCCACACGAGCCCGCTGGCCTCGATCGCCTCCTCCGCGGCGAGGTGCCACGCGCCGACGGTCGCCCCCTCGAACCGTTCGCCGCTGCCGATGGCGGACAGCTTCACGATCTTACGGACGCCCGCCGCCCGTGCGGCCGTCATGAGGGCGATGTCGTGGTCCGCGGTCGGCACGGGCGGCGCGGTCACCAGGAAGACCGTGTCGACGCCGGCCACCGCGCCCGCCAGCGACGCCGGGTCGTCGAAGTCAGCCCGCACTCCGCCGGGCCGCTCGCGGCGGGACATCGCCCGAAACGGCACGCCCCGCTCGGTGAGCAGACGGACGACATGACTACCTATGGTGCCGGTGGCACCGGTAACAAGGATCATGCCCCGACGATGACAGCGCTCTCACACCGCGTGATAGGAAGTTTCGGCACTATCGTGAACCGCGTGAGCTCTCTTGCCGTGCCGCCTGCCCTTGTGCGTTGGGTGGCCGGGATCGATGTCGCCGCGGCGGACGGTTCGTCGGCGGTCGACGTGCCCGATCACGCCATCACGCTTGTCCTGCGCAGCGACCAGCGTGAGTTGATTGTCATGGGCCCCCGCACCCGGGCCAGCTATCACGTCGGCGCGCCCGGCCGTTCGTGCGTGCGGGTTCGCATGCGGCCGGGTCGCGCCCAAGCCCTCCTCGGCCGTCCGCTGCGTGATCTCGCCGACCGGGCCCTGCCGTTCCGCGAACTACCGGGCCTGGACCGTGACCAGTTCGCCACCGAGCCGATCGCCGCTCTCGAAGAAGCATTGGCCGACCGCCCGGAGCCCCCGGAGCGGCTCGAAGAGGCGGCACGCCTACTGGTCGGCGCCACTGTCGCCACAACCGCGGCCCGGTTGCACATCAGTGAGCGCCGCCTGCACACCTTGTTCACCGACGGCACCGGTTTGTCCCCCAAGCACTTCGCACGCATTGACCGCGTTCGCACCGTGCTCGCGGCCGATGCCGACCGGTGGTCGGACGTCGCCGCGACGGCGGGTTACTACGACCAGTCCCATATGACGGCCGAGTTCCGACACTTCATGGGTGTCCCGCCGGCCGCGTTCACCGCAGGTCGGCGTCCCGCCGCGACTGCGTGCACTGCCTGAGTTCCACGACCGGCAAAAGAGGAGTTTTCGGCAGCTTGTCGAAGATGGTCCAGTGCTGGGCCGCTGCAGCTTCCGCGCCTCCAGCCCGGCCGGCGGTGCGTGGCGGCCCCTGCGCGACCCGGCGGCAGCCGATGATGACGAGGCCGCCGACGACTGATCTCGCCCGCGAGCCCGGCGGGCGCTGCCCGTCAGTGGATGTGGGGGCCGCTGGGCAGGACTTCCTTGTCGCCCGTCGACTCTCGTTGTCGCCAGGCACCGGGTGGTTCGCCGTGGTGGCGGCGGAAGGCGGCGGCGAATGCGTAGGGCGAGCTGTAGCCGACGCTCCTGGCGATGCTCGCCATGCCGAGTTCGCCCGTGCGCAGGTGGTCGCGTGCGAGGGCCACGCGCCAGTCGGTCAGGTAGTGCATGGGTGTCTGGCCGAGTGCCTCGTGGAAGGTACGTGCGAAGGCGGCCCGGGACAGGCCGCTGATCGCCGCGAGTTCGGGGACGGACCAGGGGTGGCCGGCGTCCTCGTGCATGGCCTGGAGCGCGGCGCTCAGACGAGGGTCGGCGGAGGCGCGGTACCAGCGGGGTGCGTTCGGGCTGCGGCGGAAGTCGCTGCGGATGGCGAGTACCAGGAGGACGTCGAGGAGTCGGTCGAGCACGGTGGCCTGGCCCGGTTCGGGGTTGGCGAGCTCGTGGGAGTGCAGGGCGATCACGTCCCTCAGCGGATCGCCGACGGCTGCTTGCAGGGTCAGGACCTGCGGCAGGGCTTCGAGTAGCCCGGTGCCGATGTCGCCGGAGAACCGGTAGGCACCGCAGAGGAACACCGTCGGGGGTGTCCGACTCCCCGTCGGTGGCATGCCGGGCCCGGAACTCCTCTGGTTCGAGGCAGTCGGTGCCGGGCTCGTGGCCGTTGCCCCCAACACGCTTTCCAAGTCTTCGTATGGGTATCCGGGCGTAGACGCGGGTGTCCTGACCTGTGGTGGAACGGCTCGCCTTGCGGGCTGCGGACGGTGTCGGACGGGGGTGAATGCAACCAAAGTTTTCGCTGCGAGGCGGGTGGTGCGTAGGCCTCTGTTGCGGAACTTGGCGTTTCGTGGCGAGCCTCTGGTTTCGGAGGCGCAGGTGGATCAGGGCCGAACGTGTCGGCTGCTCAAAGGGCGTGTAGGAGCAGCAGAAGCTGCCCTCGCGTCGGCATAGGTCTCCAGGGGCACTTCGAATTCAGCCCAGCACCGCTTACCGGTGGGCGTCAGCTCCACGTCGTGCCGAGCGGCCAGGGCGGCGACGATGAGTAGACCTCGACCGTTCTCGTCGACCACACCGGGCAGGTTCAGCCGCGGGAGTTCATGGCTGGCGTCGCATACATCGATTCGTACGAGACCGCCGCAGAGTCGGACGTCCACCGAGACGTGTGTGGAGTCGGCGTGCTTCACGGCATTGGTGACCAGCTCGCTGGTTGCCAATTCAATCGAGTGGAGTACGTCGCTGTCGGCCTGTAGTCCCCATCGGCATAAGGCCGCGAGTACGCGGTGCCGGGTGTGTGCAACGGCATGTGTTGCTCTGGGGAGGACGAAGCTGAGTTGGTGAGTTTCCATGTGCGCCTCCGGAACGAGTGGGGCCGTCCCAGGGAACTGCTCATCGACGCCCAGCGGTCCCTGTCGGCGCCACTGGGGCATGAGTTATGCAGAAGCCGCATTACGGCGCATCTCGGCTGACCTACGCTCGGTTTAAGGGGCAGGATCGGTGGCGACAGGGAGGGGCCGTGGCGGAGATGGTCGATGCTCAGGATCAGGCGAGACGACTCGGTCGAGTCATCCGTGACGCTCGATTGCGACAGAAGCGCTCACAAGCACAGGTCGCCGCAGCGCTGGGCTACCACCAGGCGAAGGTGAGCCGGTTGGAGAACGGGCGTGGCACGGAAGACATCCGCGTGTTGCGGGATGTGGCCGGGGTGTTGGACATCCCGCTTCACGAACTTGGCCTGGCTGCCTCCCCCGCTCCCGACACCGCAGACCGTAAGGCAGACCGTAAGAAGGAGGACATGCACCGTCGTACCTTTCTGGCTGCCAGCGTCGCCTCCCTCGCGGCGCCGCCGACGCCCAGCCCGGCTGCCCATCAGGGTCTGGTACACGCTCTGCTGCCTGCGCCGCCACCCGCGCCCATGGCCGACAAGGTAAGTGCACGGGAGTTGGGTGACCGAGTCGCCGCAGCACGTCGACTGTTCTGCACGTGCGACTACGCCGAGCTGGGCCGTGCCCTGCCGCCACTGATCGCTGACCTGCGGCGAGCAGCAGCCGACTCCTCCCACTCCTTGACCGTCGTCGGGCTGCTGGCCACGGCCTACCAGACCTCGGTGAGTCTGCTGCTCAAGCTCAGCGACGTCGGACATGCGTGGATGGCTGTCGGACGGGCCATGGCAGAGGCGGAACGCTGTGGTGACCCCGTCGTCCTGGCGTCCAGCGTTCGGGTGCATGCGCACGTTCTCGCCCGGGACAAGCACACCGCTCAAGCCGTGACGCTGGTGCGCCACACCGCAGAACAGCTGACCGGTGCCTACGATCGTCGCTCTCCGCGCTATCTCGCAGCCCTGGGGCTGATGCTGCTGCGCGGAGTCACAGCCGCGAGTAGCGCCGGTGATCGCGCGGCCACGCAGGACTTTCTCAGGGAGGCGACGGACGTCGCCCGCTACGTGACACTCGACCGCCCCGAAGCGTGGGCAAACTTCAGTCCCACCAACGTCGAGCTGCACGCCGTCAGCGCGGCCGTTGCCCTCGGCGATGCGGGTATCGCCTTGGAGACCGCCCGACCGCTCATGCGGCGGCCGATCCCCGTCCCCGAACGGCGCGCGGCCCTGTGGGTGGAAGCCGCCCGTGCGTACAGTCAGCAGGGCAGGCTCGCCGACGGTTACCGAGCGCTCCGAGTCGCTGAAAACTGCGCGGTCCAGGACATCCGACGGCCGGCAGTACGTGAGCTGGTGGCTGACATGGCCGCCCGTGACCGCCGCCGAGCTGTGCCCGAGCTGCATCACTTCAGCCGACAACTGGGAGTGCCTGCGTGAGCGAGCGGAGTAAGCCGTTCCTCTACGTCGTCGTCTGTGCGGCCGGGATCGCCGGTGATGTCGGCAAGCTGATCACCGCGGCACAGGAGCGGGACTGGGACGTCGGTGTCATCGCGACCCCGCAGGGCCTGGGCTTCATCGACCCCCAAGCTGTCGAGGCCCAGACCGGCTATCCGATCCGCTCCGCATGGCGCTCGCCCGGTGACCCGCGCCCCCTCCCGCAGCCGGACGCCATCGCCGTCGCCCCGGCGACCTTCAACACGATCAACAAGTGGGCCGCCGGGATCTCGGACACTCTGGCCCTGGGCATTCTGTGCGAGGCCTACGGCTTGGGCATCCCGACCGCAGCCCTGCCCTATCTGAACGCCGCGCAGGCCGCCCACCCGGCGTACCAGCAGAGCCTGGAGCGGCTGCAGGGGATGGGCGTGTTGATCGCCGACTACGAGCCGCACCAGCCGAAGGCGGGCGGCGGTCGCGACAAGTTCCGGTGGGAGCAAGCGGTGGAGCTGCTGATCCACAAGGTGCGGTGAGCGCGGGAACGGGTTCGTAGCCGACCGGCGGCCACACCGCTGCGGTCGTCCTGGTGGGAGTCCCCGACAGCCGAGCCGGAAACCGAGACGGGAGATCACGAAGGGCCCGGCCGCTGAGCGGTCGGGCCCTTCGTATGCCCTGCTGGGCGGGTGCGGAGGATACGAGATTCGAACTCGTGAGGGGTTGCCCCCAACACGCTTTCCAAGCGTGCGCCCTAGGCCTCTAGGCGAATCCTCCGGGGGAAACAATACAAGACCAGAAGCAGTGGATGCGAACTCGTTCCCACCCCGCTCCATCCGCTAGGGTGGGGGCCAGCCCCTCACGTGGCGCTATCTCACCGAACTCCCCCAGGGCCGGAAGGCAGCAAGGGTAAGTGGGCTCTGGCGGGTGCGTGGGGGGCCCTTGCGTTGTGGGGAGGGGCGGGGGAGAGGGATGCGGGGCGGCTTCGGATGTCGGTGGGCACCGATATCGTCGTAAGCGTGTCGTCCCTCGCGCTGTACCGCCGCTACCGCCCCGAGACCTTCGCCGAGGTCATCGGTCAGGAGCATGTCACCGGCCCGCTGCAGCAGGCGCTGCGCAACAACCGGGTCAATCACGCGTACCTCTTCAGCGGTCCGCGTGGCTGTGGCAAGACGACCAGCGCGCGCATTCTGGCCCGCTGTCTGAACTGTGAGAAGGGGCCGACCCCGGCGCCGTGCGGGGAGTGTCAGTCCTGCCAGGACCTCGCGCGGAACGGGCCGGGTTCGATCGATGTCATCGAGATCGACGCCGCGTCTCACGGAGGCGTGGACGACGCGCGTGAACTGCGGGAGAAGGCGTTCTTCGGGCCGGCGTCGAGCCGGTACAAGATCTACATCATCGACGAGGCGCACATGGTCACCTCGGCGGGGTTCAACGCCCTGCTGAAGGTGGTCGAGGAGCCTCCGGAGCATCTGAAGTTCATCTTCGCGACCACGGAGCCCGAGAAGGTCATCGGCACCATCCGGTCGCGTACGCACCACTACCCCTTCCGGCTGGTGCCCCCCGGGACGCTGCGCGACTATCTGGCGGAGGTCTGCGAGCGGGAGGCGATCCCGGTCGAGGACGGGGTGCTGCCGCTGGTGGTGCGGTCCGGGGCGGGGTCGGTCCGGGACTCCATGTCAGTCATGGACCAGCTGCTCGCGGGCGCGGCCGAGGATGGTGTGACGTACGCCATGGCGACGTCGCTGCTCGGCTATACGGACGGATCGCTGCTCGACGCGATCGTGGACGCCTTCGCGGCGAGCGATGGCGCGGCCGCGTTCGAGCTCGTCAACGGTGTGATCGAGGGGGGTAACGACCCTCGGCGCTTTGTTGCCGATCTTCTGGAGCGCCTGCGTGACCTGGTGATTCTCGCCGCCGTGCCGGACGCGGCGGAGAAGGGGCTCATCGACGCCCCAGCCGATGTCGTCGAGCGGATGCAGGCGCAGGCGTCCGTCTTCGGCGGCGCCGAGCTCAGCCGCGCCGCCGACCTGGTCAACGAGGGCCTGACCGAGATGCGCGGTGCCACCTCGCCGCGGCTGCAGCTGGAGCTGATCTGTGCGCGGGTGCTGCTGCCCGCGGCGTTCGGCGACGAGCGGTCGATGCAGGCGCGGCTGGAGAAGCTGGAGCGGGGGGCTCTGGCGGGTGGTCTGGGTGGAGGCTTCCCCGGGGCGGGGGCCGGTGGTCTGCCGGGAGGTTCCGGCGGGGCGGAAGGCCAAGGGCCCGCCATGGGGTACGTACCGGGGCCCGACGCACACGTCCCGGCCGCGGGCCCCTCCGGCCCGGCGGCCGCGCGGGCGGCGGTGACCGGCCGGGGTGGGGCCGGGGGCGGGGCTGGGTCCGGTCAGGGTGGGGCCCCGGCCGTGGCTGGGCCCGGTGCGGGTGGTCCGGCGGCTGGTGATCCTGCCGCTGGTGGTCCTGGTGGTGGTCCTGGTGGTGGTGCTGCTGGTGGTGGTGCGGGTGTGGCTTCGGCCGACGCCGGAGGTGCGGGGCAGCAGCCCGGGGGCGCCCAGCCCGCGGGGGCGAACGGCGGTGGTCAGCGCCCCGGTGCCTGGCCTGGTGCGGCCACGGGTGGTGCGGCTGCGGGCGGTTCTGCGGCTCATGGTCCGGCTGCTGGCGGGCAGGCGGAGGGCGGCGATACGGATGGTGGCGGGGCCCCTGCCTCGTCCTCGTCGCGGCCCGGGGCCTGGCCGAGCGCCGCGGCCCCCGGTTCCGGCGCCCAGGGCGCGGGACGGCAGCCCGGCAGCTGGCCGTCGGCCGCCGCTCCGGGGCAGGGTGGGGCGTCTTCGGGTGGTCCTTCTGGTTCTTCCGGTGCTTCTGGTGCTTCGGGTTCCTCCGGGCCTTCCAGTCCTTCCAGTCCTTCCGCGCCTTCCCCCGGTGCCCCCGCCGCCCCCGCGCCCGGCATGGCGCAGGGCGCCATGCAGGTGCGGCAGATGTGGCCGGACATCCTGGAGGCGGTCAAGAACCGCCGCCGCTTCACCTGGATCCTGCTGAGTCAGAACGCGACCGTCACCGGCTTCGACGGCACCACCCTCCAGCTCGGCTTCTCCAATGCAGGCGCGCGCGACAGCTTCGTCAGCGGTGGCAGCGAGGACGTGCTGCGCCAGGCGCTCAGTGACGCGATCGGCGTGCAGTGGCGGATCGAGGCGATCGTCGATCCGTCGGGCGGCGCCGGGCAGCAGGGCGGGCCCGGCGGTGCGGGAGGCGGTGGCTTCGGCGGTGCCGGTGGCCCCGGGGGCTCCGGCGGCTCCGGGGGCTTCAGCGGTTCCGGCGGCTCCGGCTTCGGCGGCGGAGGCGGTGGCGGTGGTGCGGGTGGCTTCGGTGGCGGTGGCGCCCCGGCGGCCCCGCCGCGGCAGTCCGCCCCCCGGCCGCAGGCCCAGGCGTCCGCCGCCGCGCCCGCCGCGCCCGGTCCGTCGTCGTCCCCCGCCGGGGCGGCGGCCGAGTCGGCGAGGCCGGCCGCGCAGTCGTCGGCGTACCGGGAGCCGGAGCCCCCGCCGGTCGCGCCCGAGGACGACATGCCTGCCGAGGACGACCCGGACCTCGACGAGAGCGCGCTCAGCGGCCATGACCTGATCGTGCGCGAGCTCGGCGCGACGGTCATTGAAGAGGTCGCGAACGAGTAGGAACGGGGAGGGGCGGGTGGGGATCCTGTGCGTATCGCTCGCCCTGTGCGGCCCCTGAGTTGAGTACTCCGAGGCCGTCTGCCCTCCTCCCTACGGCGTAGGGCGGGGCGCCCCATGAGCACGTAGGCTCGGGCTATCGGAAAGAAGAACTCTGTCGACAGCGCAGGAGTGAGCTCGTGATCCCCGGTGGTGGCCAGCCCAATATGCAGCAGCTGCTTCAGCAGGCCCAGAAGATGCAGCAGGACCTTGCCGCGGCGCAGGAGGAACTGGCCAGGACCCCTGTCGAAGGCTCGGCCGGCGGCGGCTTGGTGAAGGCGACCGTGACCGGCGCCGGTGAGCTTCAGGGCCTGGTGATCGATCCGAAGGCGGTGGACCCGGAGGACACCGAGACCCTCGCGGACCTCGTCGTCGCGGCCGTGCGCGATGCGAACAACGCCGCGCAGCAGCTGCAGCAGCAGAAGCTCGGTCCGCTCGCCCAGGGCCTGGGCGGTATGCCGGGTCTGCCGTTCTGAGAGTGGCCGAGTGGTCTTCCGTTCCGCGGTAGCCGGTCTGTCCAGGGTCTGTGCAGGGCCCTGACCCGGGCCTTATACCGAAGTCTGTAAGAAGAGAAGCCACCGCGCGTCAGCGCGAGATTGGAAGCGGCGTGTACGAAGGCGTGGTCCAGGACCTCATCGACGAATTGGGCAGGCTGCCCGGCGTCGGTCCCAAGAGCGCGCAGCGCATCGCCTTCCACATTCTGCAGGCCGAGCCCACCGATGTCCGCCGCCTCGCGCATGCGCTGACCGAGGTCAAGGACAAGGTGCGGTTCTGCGCGGTGTGCGGGAACGTCGCCGAGGCCGAGCAGTGCCGGGTGTGCCAGGACCCGCGCCGCGACCAGGCCGTCATCTGTGTGGTCGAGGAGCCCAAGGACGTCGTGGCGATCGAGCGCACCCGTGAGTTCCGCGGCCGTTACCACGTGCTCGGTGGCGCGATCAGCCCGATCGAGGGTGTGGGCCCGGACGATCTGCGGATCCGGGAGCTGCTGACGCGGCTCGCGGACGGTACGGTCACGGAGCTGATCTTGGCCACCGATCCGAACCTGGAGGGCGAGGCCACCGCCACGTACCTGGCGCGCATGGTCAAGCCCATGGGTTTGAAGGTGACCAGGCTGGCTAGCGGTCTCCCAGTCGGGGGGGACCTGGAGTACGCCGACGAGGTCACGCTGGGGCGTGCCTTCGAAGGGAGAAGACTTCTCGATGTCTGACGCAACGCTGCACGCCGCCCACCCCGATCCGGACGACTTCGCGGTCCAGATCTCCGATCAGATCGAGAGTTTCATCGTCGCGGTCACCGAAGTGGCGAAGGGCGACGAACCGGACAGCGCTGTGCCGTTCCTCCTGCTCGAGCTCTCCCAGCTGCTCCTCGCGGGCGGCCGGCTGGGCGCGCATGAGGACTTCGTCCCCGACGAGCGGTACGAGCCGGATGTCGGCCCCGAGCCGGACGTCGACGAGCTGCGTGAGCGCTTCGCCCGGCTGCTCGACCCGGTGGACGTCTACTCCGAGGTCTTCGACCCGTATGTGCCGCGCAGCCAGCCTGTCGCCTGCCGGATCTCCGACGACCTGGCCGACATCGTCACCGACCTGCGGCACGGCATGGCCCACTACCGCGACGGCCGGATCAGCGAGGCGATGTGGTGGTGGCAGTTCTCGTATCTGTCCAACTGGGGTACGACCGCCTCCGCCGCCCTGCGCGCGCTGCAGTCGCTGGTCGCCCACGTACGGCTGGACAGCCCGCTGGACGAGCTGGACGGCCTGGACACCGACAGCAATGCGGGCGGCGACGAGCAGCTTGCGGAGGAGGCGGGACGGGTCATGGCGGCAGAGATCGCTGCCCCGCTCGGTATCCGGTCCGCGCAGTCCTGAGGTCGCGCATCGCCCTGAGGCGCAGTCGAGGCGCAGTCGAGGCGGAGTCCCGAGGCGCGGCCCTGACAGCTCAGCCCTGACAGCTCAGCCCGGCCTCGAAGGTGTGACCTGGGTTACCTTTCCGTGTGCTTCGGTGCGGAGCGGGCAGGGTTGGTCGCTGAGCGGGTGGTGCCAGGGATGAAGCGGAAATATCTGGGCGCCTGATCACAAGGTGAGTCATGTGTCTCGCAATGTGATATTGGCGGGGTAATTTCCGGCCACTCGTTAGACTGACCCGACCGCATTACTGAGAGCCAGGGAGCGCACGTGGGCCTTGTCGTGCAGAAGTACGGAGGCTCTTCCGTTGCCGATGCCGAGGGCATCAAGCGGGTTGCCAAGCGAATCGTCGAAGCCAAGAAGAACGGCCACCAGGTGGTCGTCGTGGTTTCCGCGATGGGCGACACGACGGACGAGCTGATCGACCTCGCCGAGCAGGTGTCCCCGATTCCGTCGGGGCGTGAGTTCGACATGCTGCTGACAGCCGGAGAGCGGATCTCCATGGCCCTGCTGGCGATGGCGATCAAAAACCTCGGCCACGAGGCGCAGTCGTTCACCGGCAGCCAGGCCGGTGTCATCACCGACTCGGTCCACAACAAGGCGCGGATCATCGACGTCACGCCCGGCCGTATCCGGCAGTCGATCGACGCGGGCAATATCGCGATCGTCGCGGGCTTCCAGGGTGTGTCCCAGGACAAGAAGGACATCACCACCCTGGGTCGTGGTGGCTCCGACACCACCGCCGTCGCTCTCGCGGCCGCCCTCGATGCCGAGGTCTGTGAGATCTACACGGATGTCGACGGTGTGTTCACCGCCGACCCGCGGGTCGTGAAGAAGGCCCGAAAGATTGACTGGATCTCGTTTGAGGACATGCTGGAACTGGCCAGTTCTGGCTCCAAGGTGCTGCTCCACCGCTGTGTGGAGTACGCCCGCCGTTACAACATCCCGATCCACGTCCGCTCGTCCTTCTCCGGGCTCAGAGGCACGTGGGTCAGCAACGAACCGCAAGGGGAGCAGCCGATGGAGCAGGCGATCATCTCGGGTGTTGCCCACGACACCTCCGAGGCCAAGATCACGGTCGTCGGAGTGCCGGACAAGCCGGGTGAGGCCGCGGCCATCTTCCGTACGATCTCGGACGCCGAGCTCAACATCGACATGGTGGTGCAGAACGTCTCCGCCGCGGCGACCGGCCTGACCGACATCTCCTTCACCCTCCCGAAGACCGACGGCCACAAGGCCATGGGGGCGCTGACCAAGTCGCAGCCGACGATCGGCTTCGACTCGCTGCGCTACGACGACCAGATCGCCAAGATCTCGCTGGTCGGCGCCGGTATGCGGACGAACCCGGGCGTCACCGCGACCTTCTTCGAGGCGCTGTCCAACGCCGGGGTCAACATCGAGCTGATCTCGACCTCCGAGATCCGTATCTCGGTCGTCACTCGCGCCGACGATGTGAAGGAAGCGGTCCGGGCTGTCCACACCGCCTTCGGTCTGGACAGCGACAGCGTGGAAGCCGTCGTCTACGGAGGGACCGGCCGATGACCGGCCACGGCGGTGCCGTCGGCCGGAAGCCGACGCTCGCCGTCGTCGGCGCGACCGGAGCCGTCGGCACCGTCATGCTCTCGATCCTCTCCGAGCGGGCGGACATCTGGGGCGAGATCCGGCTGATCGCCTCGCCGCGCTCGGCCGGCCGGAAGCTGTCCGTACGGGGTGAGCAGGTCGAGGTCGTCGCGCTGAGCGAGGAGGCCTTCGACGGCGTCGACATCGCGATGTTCGATGTGCCGGACGAGGTCTCCGCGCAGTGGGCGCCGATCGCGGTCGGCAAGGGCGCGGTCGTCGTCGACAACTCCGGAGCCTTCCGGATGGACCCGGACGTGCCCCTGGTGGTCCCGGAGGTGAACGCGCACGCGGCCCGTCTCCGCCCGCGCGGCATCATCGCCAACCCCAACTGCACCACCCTCACGATGATCGTCGCGATGGGCGCGCTGCATGCGGAGTTCGGGCTCCAGGAGCTGATCGTCTCCTCGTACCAGGCGGTCTCCGGGGCGGGCAAGGAGGGCGTCGACACCCTCCGCGAGCAGCTTGCCCTCGTCGCCGGTACGGAGCTGGGCACCCAGCCGGGCGACGTACGGCGGGCGATCGGCGACACCGGGCCGTTCCCCGGGCCGATGGCGCTCAACGTGGTGCCGTTCGCAGGCTCGCTCAAGGAGGACGGCTGGTCCTCGGAAGAGCTCAAGGTGCGCAACGAGTCCCGCAAGATCCTGGGCCTGCCGGAGCTGCGGGTCACCGCGACCTGTGTCCGTGTACCCGTGATCACCACCCACTCGCTGGCCGTGCACGCCCGGTTCGAGAACAAGGTGACCGTGGCCCAGGCGCACGAGATCCTGGCGGCCGCCCCCGGTGTGGTGCTCTGCGACAACCCGGGGGAGGGGGAGTTCCCCACCCCGGCCGATGTCGTGGGCACCGACCCGACCTGGGTGGGCCGGGTCCGGCGTTCGCTCGACGACCCCAGGGCGCTCGAGCTGTTCGTCTGCGGCGACAATCTGCGCAAGGGCGCGGCGCTCAACACCGCGCAGATCGCGGAGCTCGTCGCGGCGGAGCTGTCGGTCTGACGGTCTGGCGATTGGCGGTCCGGCGGTCCGACGGTTGGCTTACGGCCAAACTGTGAGCCTTCTGTGACCCGAACAATGGCCTGGACCACTTGAACCGGGCTCAAACCAGGGCAAAGATCTACGGATAAGATTCCCTCCCCGCCTGCTGCAACCGTCAGCGGGCGGGGAGCGTCTTTCCAGCCGCCCCTCGGTGGGCGTTGGGCAAACCGGGGCATTTGGGGACGGGTTGGTATGTATGGGGGCATTCGTTGCTTCGTCAAAAGCGTTGCCTCACGCGTACAACCCTGACAGGGGGCAGCGTGTCCAACTGGCGTGGCAGCAGAGGTATTCGGCATCGCAACGGTTCCTGGGCGCGGCGGCACGGCAGTGCGGCCCCGGCGTCCCCGCACTCCTGGTGGCATGCCGGTGATCGCGCCATGGTCGACCACTCGCCCCGCGCCGCAGATCTCGTCGACAGGGCGCGAGGACGCTGACGACACGATGGCAGCGGGCACCACAGTCGACCACCTCACCGAGACCTACCGCGCGCACTACCGATCGCTGCTCGGTCTTGCCGCGCTGCTTCTCGACGACACCGCGTCCTGCGAGGATGTCGTCCAGGAGGCGTTCATCCGCGTGCACTCCGCGCGGCGCCGGGTCCGTGACCCGGAGAAGACGCTCGCCTATCTGCGGCAGACGGTCGTCAACCTCTCGCGTTCGGCGCTGCGCCGCCGCATCCTCGGGCTGAAGCTGCTCTCCAAGCCGATGCCCGATATGGCCAGTGCCGAGGAGGGGGCGTACGAGCAGCTTGAGCGAGACCAGTTGATCAAGGCAATGAGAGGGCTGCAGCGCCGTCAGCGCGAGGTTCTCGTGCTGCGCTACTTCGCGGATATGACCGAGGCCCAGGTCGCCGAGACGCTCGGCATATCGCTCGGCTCGGTCAAGGCGTACGGATCGCGTGGCATCGCGGCGCTTCGCGTCGCAATGGAGGCTCCGGCATGAACGACGACACATACGAGCCGGCCTCGGGAAACCCCGACCGGCGGGCCGGTCACGAGCCCGACGGCACGGCCCCGCCCAGCAAGGCCGCGGCGACGGACGACGTGAACCGTAGGGACGGCGCGAACCGTACGGACGACGGGAAAGGTCCGGACAGCCCGGACGGCAGTGACCGTACGAACAACAGCGACCGTGCGGGCGGCAGCGACCGCGACCGTACGGACGGCGATAGCCGTACGGACGACAGCAACAGCCCGGCCGACGACAGCCCCCGCACCGACGACAGCCCCCGCACCGACGACAGCCCCCGCACCGACGACAGCCCCCGCACCGACGACAGGAACAGCCCGGACGTCATGAACGAGGACGCCCTGCGCCGCCTCCTGCACAGCTCCGTCGACGAACTGCAGCCGTCTGCCGACTCCCTGGAGCACCTGCGCCGCGCCGTGCCCGCCCGCCGTACGCGCCGCCGCCGACCGCGATCGGGTCGCCGGAGCCGTCCTGGTACATCGCGTCGACATAGCCGACGCGGTAGCC
>NZ_JBSFMM010000013.1:0-93211 GCF_053599555.1 Streptomyces sp. NPDC000941 | reverse complement strand
CCGCAGCCGCGGCCGGCCTTCGGTCTCCGCAAGCTCCTCGTAGCTCGGCCCCTCGCCGGTACGGGCCGGATTGAGCCGCGCCACCGGGGCGCGGCTAATCGCCGACGGGCCCCGGGCGCGACGCGGCGGCGGACGGCGCGGGGGGCGACCGGGGTGGCGCGGCGGCCGCCGCTGGGTCCGGCCGGGGTGGCACAGGCGCTGCCACCGAGCACGGCGGGCCCAGTGCTGAGGAGTCGATCCGGCGGTCGCGGCGGGGGGAGCGGCCCGGGGTGCGGGACTTGTTGCGCGCCGCTGCCGAGGATGTGAGCCCCCTCAGCGGTACGGGCGCGGGGGAGCACGACCCGGGGCTGCTGCTCGCGCTCGCGCGCGTCGGCGGGACGCCATGCGTCGTCCTCGGGCACGACCGGGCCGCGCGCCACGGGGACGCGGCGCCCGACGGGCCCGGCGGGGGACAGCCGCTCGGCCCCGCCGGACTGCGCACCGCGCGCCGTGGCATGCGCATCGTCGCCGAGCTCGGGCTTCCACTGCTCACGGTCGTCGACACCGCGGGCGCGGCGCTGAGCCGGGAGGCCGAGGAGGGCGGTCTTGCCGGGGAGATCGCCCGCTGTCTGGCCGATATGGTGACCCTCCCCGCGCCCACCCTCTGCCTACTGCTCGGCCAGGGCGCGGGCGGCGCCGCGCTCGCGCTGCTCCCCGCCGACCGGGTCCTCGCGGCGCGCCACGCCTGGCTGTCCCCGCTGCCGCCCGAGGGTGCCTCCGCGATCCTCTACCGGACCACCGAGCGGGCGTATGAGATAGCCGACCGGCAGGGCGTACGCTCCGCCGACCTGCTCGCTCACGGCATCGTCGACCGAATCGTAGAAGAGGGGTCAGAGGACGCGGGGGCGGAGGACGCGGGGGCGGAGGCGGCCGCGTACGACTCCTTCCTCGCCCGCCTCGGCGACACCCTCGGCGCCGAACTCGCCGCGCTCCGCGCCCAGGACCAGGACGAGCGGCTGGCCGCCCGCCGGGCGCGGCACCGGCGCATCGGGCTGCCGCGCTGACCGCGGAGCTGACGGCGCATCGGGCTCAAAAAGGAGCAGACGGGTGAGACGAATTGGCGGTCTTAGGCATGCCTAACCTAATCTCGGGTCGTGAACGAGAATGATCTAGACGGGGCATTCGGCCTGCCCTCAGAGACCGCGACGCGCCTCTGTCTCCTCGCCCTCAACCCCACCGACTCCGTCACCGAGGGCTTCCTCCCCGCCGCGGCCCGGCTCGGCCTCGCCGTCACCCTCCTCACCGACCAGCCCGACGCGCACCGGCGCGCGTACGAGCGCCACGCGTCGGCCGGGGGCGTGCTGCCCGAGCTCGACATCGAGCACTGTGACGTCCGGGACTTCCGCGAGGTCATCGGCCGAATCTCCGCTGATATGTCGGAGGCCGGCGACCAGGCCGGCGACCAGGCCGGCGACCAGGCCGGCTCCGTCGCGATCTTCACCAACAGCGACCACCTCCAGGTCCAAGCCGCCCTCGCCGCCGACTACTTCGGCCTGCCCGGCAAGGACTGGCGCGCCGCCCTGCGCACCAAGAACAAGGCCGAGCTGCGCCGCAGCCTCGCCGCCACCGGCGTCGACACCCTCTGGTGCGCCGAACTCGCCCCCGACCAGGACCCCTCCGACCACCCCCGCCTCGCCGGCCCGGGCGTGCCCTACCCCTGCGTGCTCAAGCCGCGCGAGGGCGTGGCCAGCGAGGATGTGGTGCTCGTCGCCGACGCGGACGAACTGGCCGAACGTGTCCGCGAGATACGTACGCGGCGGCCCGAGGCGTATCTGGTGGTCGAGGAGTTCCTTGAGGGCCCGCTGCAGACGCTGGAGACCATCGGGGACGGCCGTACGCTGCACACCCTCGCGGCCTTCCGTACCGACATCTCCGCGCCCCCGTACTTCATCGAGGAACGCCTCGAACTGCTCCCCGCCCCGCCAGAGCCGCACACCGGCCAGGTGCTGGACCAGCTGCGGGCGCTGGGCGTGGGGTTCGGCGCCTGCCACACCGAGTACGTGGTCCAGGGCGACCGCGCCCGCCTCATCGAGGTCAACTACCGTGCCATAGGCGACCAGTGCGACCTCGTACTCGCCGAACTCCTCGCCATCCCCCTCTTCGAGCACATCCTCCGCACCCACCTCGGCGCCCCCCTCCCCGCTGATCTTGGTGCCCGCACGGACGGCAGGGTCCGCATGGAGTACGTCATGGCCGACCGCCCCGGCCGCCTGGCCACCGCCCCCGCGGCGAGCGTCCGTGCCCGCGACGGCGTACGGCTCGACTACCGCCCGCTGCGCGAGATCGGCGAGGAACACCCGCTCTACGGCACCAACCGCGACTTCCTCGGCGTACTCCGCGCCATGGGGACCGACCAGCGGCGGATCGACGAGGCGGTGGCCGGGTTCCTGGCGGCCAATGAGTGGGTGATCGCGCCATGATCCGCGCGGATGAGGAAGCGGCGGACACCACGGGCGCGGCGGACACCACGGACGCCGCTGACGTCTTCGAGGCGGATCTGCTGGCGCGTGTCCTCGACACGCTGCTGAGGGAAGACGCGTACGGGCTGCGCAGCCGCGCCGAGACGGTACGGCATGCGGACGGCGAATGGCTGCGGGTCGTCCTCACGGACGGCGGGGGAGTGCTGCTGCCGGTCGAACCGGACGGCTTCCAGTGCGAGATCCGGGTCCGGCGGCCGGCACGGTTGTTGGTGGAGACAGAGCCGGGCGGAGTGGTCGCGCCCGCCCCCCACGGCGACGGTCCGTTGTCGGCTGCCGGTCCTGAGGCCCGAGTGGTCGTTCTCACCACCCTCGACGCGGTCCTCGCCCGTCTCCGCCACGCCGCCGGCACCGACGACCGGGGCCTCTACGACGCCTTCGTCGTCGAGTGCCGCCGCACGCTGGACGCCATGCGGTTGCACGGCGACATCCGCCCCCGCGTCGTCGAGCGGCTTGTCGCCTCCTACGGTGGCGAGCCCGCCGAGCGGTGGGCAGGCGTGCGTGGGTCGCTGGCGTACGACACGTTGGCCGCCTTCCGTGACCACCCCGTCTACCCCACCGGCCGCGCCCGTCTCGCGCTGAGCGACACCGAACAACGCGCTCACGCACCCGAGTTCCACCCGTCCTTCCGGCTGCGCTGGGCCGCCCTCCCGCGCGAGGCGGTGGCCGGTGATACGGCGCGGCTGCCCGACTGGTGGCCCACGCCCGGGGCGCTGGGCCTGCCGGGCGGCCTGGACGACAGCCATCTCGCCTTCCCGGTTCATCCGCTGAGCGCACCCCGCGCGCTGGCCATCGGTCTGCGCGTCACCCACCTCACGGACCAAACCCACCTCGCCGACGACGCGTGGCTCGACGTACGGCCCACGCTCTCCATGCGTACCGTCGCCGTCAACGACGACCCGCTCACCCACCTCAAACTGCCGCTCGCCACCGCCACCCTGGGCGCGCGCAACCGCCGCACCATCAAGCCAGGAACACTCGCCGACGGCCACGCGGGGCAGCGGCTCACGGAGGCGGTGCTCGCGCGTGAGCCGCGGGTGGCGGGGGGCGTGCTGCTCGCCGACGAGGGTACGTATCTGCACGCCGGGCACGAGTTTCTGGCCACGCTGGTACGGCGCTACCCACCCGGCCTCGACGGCTGCCAGGTCGTGCCGCTGGCGGCGCTGCTCAGCCCCGCGCCCGGGACCGCGCCCGGGACCGGGCTCATCCTCGACACCCTCGCCGACCACTACTGCGGCGGCGACCTGTTCGCGCTGCTCGACGCCTACCTCACCCTGCTGTTCGACGTGCACACCACGCTCTTCGCGTACGGCGTCGCGCTGGAGTCACACCAACAGAACACGTCCCTCGTCCTCGACACCGAACACGGCCGCCCCCGTGTACGGCTGCTGCTCAAGGACCACGACGGCCCGCGTGTCCACCCCGCCCGGCTGGCGGACGCCCTCGGCGCCGACGAGGCCGCGCGCCTCCTGGGGGGATTCGACGACTACCGGATCCTGACCGACGGCGACGGGCCGGTCGCCGATGTGTTCGCCACCATCACCGTGCATCTGTGCGCCGGCGCCCTCGCCTTCGAGCTCGCCCGGCTCGGCCGGGCCCCGCTGGACACGCTGCTGCGGCTGATACGCGACCGGCTCGCAGAAGCCATTGACCGGCTCGGCTGGCTGGGGGAGCAGGGCCCCGGCGCGCCCGGCGCCGTGCTGCGCGCCCTCGTCCTGGACGCGGAGCGGCTGCCGGTCAAGGCCATGGTCACCGCGGGCAGCCTGTTCACCAAGCAGCGCTCCGGGGCCGCCGACATCAACAAGCACTACGTCACCGGGCCCAACTACCTCCTCCCGGGCCTCCCAGGCATCCCCGCCCGCGGCCGATGAGCGCCGCGTCCTTCTCCGCCACCTCCACCCCCGCCGGAGTCGCCTCATGACCACATCCATCCGCACAGACGCCCGCGCCGATCACGTCGTCGCCCACACCCTCCTCAACTGCCTGCTCCGCGAGGTGTCCGGGCCGGAACACCAGACCGTTGTGGCCGATGGCCACCTACGGCTGCGGCTGCCCCGCTGCGGTGTGCTGCTGCGCGTCGCGCTGCGCCGCACCTCCCTCATCGGCGCACACCGGTTCACCGGCCCGGTCACCGAGGAGCGGGACGGGGCGTGGGCCGAGGTGTCCTGGCGTACGCTCGCCGAGTACATCCACCGGGAGCTGCGGCTGCGCACCGGGGTGCGCAACGACGAGTTCCTGGAGCAGGTGGCCTCCAGCCACGCGGGCGTCACGGTGGCCCTGGAGAGCCGGGAGCGTACGGACGCGGCGCCGCACCACCACACCGACGGCGACCCGCACCTCACCTACCTCGCCTCCGAGCAGTCGCTGCTGTTCGGCCACCGCTTCCACCCCACCCCCAAGGCCCGCTCCGGCAGCGCCGACTCCTGGGCCCGCTTCGCCCCCGAGACCGGCGCCCGCTTCCCCCTCCACCACCTCGCCGTACGCCGAGAACACGTACGCGAGGAGGCGGTGTCCACCGCGGCCCTCGCGCCCCTCGACCGGCAGCGCCCCGTGCCCGACGGCTACCGTCTGCTGCCCGTGCACCCCTGGCAGTACGCCCTGCTGCGCGACCATCCCGCGCTGCGGGCGGCGGTCGCCCGCGGCGATGTCCTGGACCTCGGCCCCGGCGGGCCGGACTTCGCGCCCACCGCGTCCGTCCGTACGCTCTACGACGGACGGGACTTCCTGAAGTTCAGCCTGAACGTCCGGATCACCAACTGCCTGCGCAAGAACGCCGAGTACGAGCTGTCCGGGGCGGTCGCCCTGACCCGGCTGCTGGAGCCGGTCGCCGCCGACCTGGCCGCCCGCTTCCCGGGCGCCGCGCTGCTGCGCGAGCCCGCGTACCGGACGCTGGACCTGGGCGGTGAGCTGGAGTTGATCGAGGGCTTCGGGGTGATCGTGCGCGAAGGGCTCGCCGCCCGGCTGCGCCCCGGACTCACCGGGCTGCTCGCGGCGGCCGTCGCCGACGAGTACCCCGCCCCCGGCGGGGCGCGGGTCGCCCAGCTCCTCGGCGACACCGGGCCCGGACACGCGCTCGCCTGGTGGGAGGCGTATCTGGCGCTGCTCGTACCGCCCGTCCTGGCCGCCTACTTCGACCACGGCGTGGTCCTCGAACCCCACCTCCAGAACGTCGTCGTCGGCGTCGACCTCTCCGGCCTGCCGCGCCAGGTGCTCTTCCGCGACCTCGAAGGCACCAAGCTGCTGCCGGAACACCACGCGGCGACCCTCGCCACGCTGCCGCCCGCCCTGGCCGGCCCCATGACGTACGACCGCGAGCGCGGCTGGGACCGCGTCGTGTACTGCCTGCTGGTCAACCACCTCGCCGAAATGCTGGCCGCCCTCGCCGACCGCCACCCGCATCTGGAGCCCGAGTTGTGGTCGGCGGTCCGCCGGGTCCTGGACGAGCGCGGCGCGGCACACGACGACCCGCCCGCCCTCCGCGCCCTGACCGCGGGTGTCCCGCTGCCGGCCAAGGCCAACCTCCTCACCCGCTGGGCCCGTAAGGCCGACCGCCACGCGGGTTATGTCCGCATCGCCAGCCCGCTCGCCTCCGACCTGCTGTCCGAGGCGGCGTGTGTCGTAGCCCCCGGGAGCGTCCAATGACCACTGAGCCCGCCACCACACCCCTCACCGGCTCCGTGGCCGCCCTCGCCGACACCCTGATCGGCGACGACCTCCCCACGTACGTCTACGACCTCACCGCCCTCGCCGAACACGCCCAGGCCGTACGGGCCGCCCTGCCGCCCGCCGTCGAGCTGTACTACGCGGCGAAGGCCAACCCGGCCCCCGAGATCCTGCGGGCCCTCGCCCCCCACGTCACCGGCTACGAGGTGTCCTCCGGCGGCGAGTCGGCCCACGTCCGCGAGGCCGTCCCCGCCCACCCGCTGGCCTTCGGCGGGCCGGGCAAGACCGAGACGGAGCTGCGCCGCGCGCTGAAGCTGGGCGTGGAGCGCTTCCACGTCGAGAGCGAGCACGAGCTGCGCCAACTGGCCGCCCTCGCCCGCGAGGAGGGCCGCACGGTCGACATCCTCTGCCGCGTCAACCTCCCCGTCGCCGACGACGCCCTGGGCGCCGCCGCTCTCGCCATGGGCGGCCGCCCCAGCCCCTTCGGCCTCGACCCCGACCACATCGCGGAGCGCTGTCTCCCCCTGCTGACGCCGGGCGGCCCCCTTCGCCTGCGCGGTATCCACGCCCACCTCGCCAGCGGCCTCGACGCCGCCGCCCTCCTCGCGGTCGCCACCCGAATCACCGACTGGACGCGCGACCTCTCCGCCCGCCACCGCCTGCGGCTCACCGAGGTGAACGTGGGCGGTGGCATGAGCGTCGACTACGGTCGCCCCGACCGCCGCTTCGACTGGGCCGCGTACGGCAGGGGCCTGGCCGAAATCGCCGAGCGGAACCCGGAACTCACCCTGCGGATCGAGCCGGGCCGGGCGCTGACCGTCTACTGCGGCTGGTACGTCACCGAAGTCCTCGACCTCAAGCACAGCGGTGGCGAACCCTTCGCCGTCCTGCGCGGCGGCACCCACCACATGCGCACCCCCGCCGCCAAAGGCCACGACCACCCCTTCGCCGTGCTCCCCGCCGACACCTGGACCCGCCCGTGGCCACGCCCCGGCGTACGGGACGAGCCGGTGACCCTGGTCGGCCAGCTGTGCACACCGAAGGATGTCCTGGCGCGGCGGGCGCGGGCCGGGGAGCTGCGGGTCGGGGACCGGGTGGTGTTCGCGCTGGCGGGCGCGTACGCGTGGAACATCTCGCACCACGACTTCCTGATGCATCCACGGCCCGGCTTTCATTACGTGGGCGGAGACTCCACCGGGTCGTAGAACCACAGTTGTGGAGCCACAAGGGGGGATCGGATGGGACCCCTGTCGTGGCCGCCTGGGTCAAGATGCCGTTCGAGTCGCTGGACTCGTGATCATGGCCCGCAGCGCGCGGGTGTGTTCTTCGATGATGCGCATACGGGCCTCCCACTCCGGGCCTTGCGAGTGGAACGGATGTTGGGTGATCTGATCGGCGTGCTTGCGGTAGAGAAGGCCGACCTCGTCGTGGAACCACCCGTCGGCCAAGGTGTCGAGCCCGAGGAGCAGGCCGGTGTCGCCCGACGCCGGCAGCGCCATCCACCCACCGAGGACCAGCATGAGATCGCGGCGGGCGCAGAGCGTCGCGGGGTGGACCTGGGCCCGCTTGTTGAGCTGCCAGTACTGCCACACACTTCCCGCCGGGAGCACGCCCTTTTCCGGGTCTCCCGCGAAACCCACGGTCGACCCGTCCGGGAGGAGGTCCAGCGCCCGCGACGTGGTCCACCCCACCTCGGGATAACGAGTGAGTACGTCGATATCCCGGGCGAGGGCGCCCGGCGTCAGGCGGTCATCCGCGTCCAGAACCTTGATGAACTCGCTTTCCCCGGAGGCGCAACTGCGGGCGAACGCCATCGTCCGTGCGACCTGAGGGCCACCGCGACGCGAAAAGTCGATGGATATTCGGGGGTCGTCGCCAGGGAGGTGTGCGGCGGCGCCGACGCCTTCGCCGTCTTCTTGCACCAACCACTCCCAATCCCAGCCCTCGGGAAGCTCTTGCTGAGCGAGCGATGCGTAGGCTTCCGGCAAAAGGGACACGGCGGGTCCGTGCACAGGAGTGACGAGGGAAACGAGACGGCGGCTCACTGCAACTCCTCAAGGCTGGCCACGTGAAACGCCCAGGTTAGGCGCGGCCGACTCGCGGAGCGAGCCAGGCCGCGAACCGTTCCCCCAGCTCGGCCCGGGCCGCTTCGACGATGGCGCCCGGAGCGTCCACCGCGGCCAGCCCGAAGTGCCGGTCCAGCCAGCCGAGGTATTCCTCGCGGCCCGGGCTCGCCTCGCCGCCTCCGTCACGGAAGGCGATACGGCCACCGTCGTTCCACGGCTCCCCGTCAAGCGATCCGAGGAATTGGAGGAATTCCCGCATATCACGGGCGATGAGATGGACTTCGCCCTCGTCGGAGAGCATCGCGACGGGGAGGGTGGCCAGGTCGGCCCGGTCGTCGACGCGCCACAGGACGTACAGCGCGTCATCGCTGTTCGCCAGCGCGAACGGGACCAGAGCGTCGGCGAGTTCCGCGTTCTCCGGGGCTTCGCCGTGCCCGTACTCCCCGTAGTCCACCGCCAGCCCGAAACCGGCCGCGTAGTCCTTGCCGAGCTCCTCCTCGAACTCCCAGAGGAGATTCAGCTCATGGCACGGCGAGTACACGGCCTCCGGGATCAGCGGATATATCCAGGTCGTGAATGCCTTGCCCAGCTCCGCGAGGGCCGCTTCGACGCTGTCGTACGCGTCGTCCAGCGGGGCCAGGCCGAAGTGCCGGTCCAGCCAGGCGAGGTATTCGTCCCGGCAGGGAGTCGGCTCGCTGTCGCGGAAGCAGAGACCCTCGCCCCAGCCGCAGCATGGCTCCTCTTCAAGGGATGCGAGGAATTGGAGGAATTCCCGTATATCGCGGGCGACGAGGTGGATTCCGCCTTCGTCGCCGAGTATGGCGACGGGGAGGGTGGCCAGATCGGTCCGGTCGTCGATGCGCCACAGCGCATACAGCGAACCGCTGCCGTTGGCCTCGGCGAAGAGGATCAAACGGTCTTCGAGCTCTGGGTCTTTCAGGAAGGTGTTGTCGCGTCCGAATGTGGAGTCCAGCGAGAGCCCGGCGGCGTACAAGTCGTCGACGCTGCCTTCGAACTCCGCGAGCAGGTTCAGCTCGGGGATGGGCGAGTACGTGTCCGTCATGAATCCGAGACCCTACCCGTGCGGGCCGACAGCGAGGTGCCGCCGCTGCGCAAGTGGCTCGCTCCGGCGACGGTGCTCGCCGTCGGGGGCGCGGCCGTGCTGTCGTCGGCTTCTCGATCGGCAGCGCCCTTGGCGATCCCGCCGCGCGTTCAAGTCTTTTGGGGTGATCCTCGGGGGAAACCCTTTGCTTGCTTCACCTCTTGACGTCTTTGGTTCAGACCTTTAGGTTCACCCATCGCCGCCGGCCATCCGCCGACTGCCCCCCACGGCGACAGGAGGACCTGTGCTCCGAATCTTGCGTCAGGTCAGAGAGGGCAGCGGCAGTCGCAGCCGCCGCCACAGATACGCCCGCGCCACACGCGCCTCGATGGCGGCCACCCTGGTCGCGTTCTCGGCCGCATCGCTGCTGACCGCCACCCCTTCCCGGGCAGCCGCAACCGCAGACGCAGACGCAACCGCGGCCGCCGCCCTGCCCACCGAGTGGGCCACCGTCGTGAACAGCGGCAGTGGCAAATGCCTGGACGCCCGGTCCGCCGCGACCGTGAACGGCACCGCCGTGCAGCAGTACGGCTGCAACAACTCCACCGCCCAGCAGTGGAGTTTCACGGCGACGAGCGACGGCTACGTCCGGATCAACAACCGTAACGACGCCAACCAGGTCGTCGACGTGACCGACGTGTCCACCGCCGACAGCTCGCCCCTCCAGCTGTGGACCTACGGAGGTGGCGACAACCAGCAGTGGCAGGCCGTGGACGAGGGCGGCGGCGCGTACCACTTCGTCAACCGGCACAGCGGCAAATGCCTGGACGTCCCCTCCGCCTCGACCGCGGACAGCGTGCAACTGGTCCAGTACACCTGCAACGGCACCGCGGCCCAGCGGTTCCAGGTGGCGCCCGTGTCCGCCCCGCCCGGCGGCGATGTGGACCTCGGCCCGAACGTCGTCGTCTTCGATCCGTCCATGCCGTCGGCCACCATCCAGAGCCGACTGAACTCCATCTTCCAGCAGCAGGAGACCAACCAGTTCGGCTCCCAGCGCTACGCGGTGATGTTCAAGCCGGGCACGTACAGCAACGACGTCAACGTCGGCTTCTACACCCAGGTCCTGGGGCTCGGCCAGTCACCCGACGCGGTGACGATCAACGGCGCGGTCCACGCCGAGGCCGACTGGTTCCAGGGCAACGCCACCCAGAACTTCTGGCGCGGCGCCGAGAACCTGTCGGTCACCCCCAACGGCGGTACGGACCGGTGGGCGGTCTCCCAGGCCGCCCCGTACCGGCGGATGCATCTGCGCGGCAACCTCGCGCTGGACGACGGCGGCTGGTCCAGCGGCGGCTATCTGGCCGACAGCAAGATCGACGGGCAGGTGCGGTCCGGCAGCCAGCAGCAGTGGCTGACCCGTAACGCGCAACTCGGCAGTTGGACCGGGTCCAACTGGAACATGGTCTTCGTCGGCAGCCAGGGCGTACCGGGCAACAGCTTCCCCAACCCCCCGTACACCACGGTGGACCGCACCCCGGTGTCCCGCGAGAAGCCGTTCCTGTACGTGGACGGCTCCGGCGCATACAAAGTGTTCGTCCCGTCCACGAGGACCGATTCCACGGCCACCAGCTGGGCCGCGGGCAACGCCACCGGCGCCTCCCTCCCGCTGGACGACTTCTACGTCGTGAAGCCCGGCGCGACCGCGGCACAGATCAACACGGCCCTGGCCGCGGGGAAGAACCTGCTGGTCACCCCCGGCGTCTACCACCTCAACGAGACGCTGAAGGTGACCCGCGCCGACACCGTCGTCCTGGGGCTCGGCCTCGCCACCTTCGTCCCGGACAACGGCATCACCGCCATGACCGTCGCGGACGTCGACGGAGTCAAGATCGCGGGCCTGCTCTTCGACGCGGGAACGACCAACTCGCGCACCGTGATGGAGGTCGGCCCCACCGGCGCCGCCGCCTCCCACGCCGCCAACCCGACCTCCCTCCACGACGTGTACTTCCGCGTCGGCGGCAGCGGCGTCGGCAAGGCCACCACCAGCCTCGTGGTCAACAGCGACAACGTCATCGGGGACCACATGTGGATCTGGCGCGCCGACCACGGCAGCGGCGTCGGCTGGGCCAGCAACACCGCGGACACCGGGCTCGTCGTGAACGGCGACGACGTCACCATGTACGGCCTGTTCGTCGAGCACTACCAGAAACACCAGACGATCTGGAACGGCAACGGCGGCCGCACGTACTTCTACCAGAACGAGATGCCCTACGACCCGCCCAACCAGGCCGCCTGGATGAACGGCTCCACCCAGGGCTACGCCGCCTACAAGGTGGCCGACTCCGTCACCAGCCACCAGGTCTACGGCTTCGGCAGCTACTGCTACTTCAACGTCAACCCGGGCGTCACCGCCGAGCACGCCATCGAGGCGCCGAACAACGCCAACGTCCGCTTCAAGGACATGGTCACCGTCTCGCTGGGCGGCACCGGCACCATCCGCCACGTCGTCAACGACCGCGGCGGCCCGTCCAACTCCGCCACCACCGTGGCCAACCTCGTCGCCTATCCGTAACGACACCGGCAACGGAAAGGAGTTCCCGTGTCCGACATCCGACGCACCACACCGTCCCGCGCGGTGTCCGCGGCCCTGCGGCTGCTGGCCCTGCTGGCCATACTGCTCGGCCTGACGGCAGCCCCCGCCGCCCACGCGACGACGCACACCACGAAGGCCCCGAGGGCGCCGTTCAAGGTGCTGGCCCTCTACAGCGGCACCTGGGACGCCGCGCACATCAACTTCGTCCACGAGGCCAACGACTGGTTCCCCAAGCAGGCGGCCCAGAACGGCTTCACCTACACCGCCAGCAACAACTGGAACCTGCTCGCGGACGGCGGGGTCAACGGCTACCAGGTCGTCCTCTTCCTCGACGATCTGCCGCAGTCCGCCGCCCAGCGCACCGGCTTCGAGAAGTACATGCGCGGCGGCGGCGCCTGGATGGGCTTCCATGTATCGGCCTTCACCACCGAAGCCCAGAACTGGTCCTGGTACCACAACCAGTTCCTCGGCAGCGGCAACTTCAAGTCCAACACCTGGGGCCCGACTACGGCCAAACTGAAGGTCGAGGACCGCACCCACCCCGCCACCAAGAACCTGCCCGCCCTGTTCACCTCGGCGGTCAGCGAGTGGTACAGCTGGTCGAACGACCTGCGGCAGAACCCGAACATCAAGATCCTGGCCTCCGTCGACCCGAGCAGCTTCCCCCTCGGCACCGACCCCAATCAGAGCTGGTACAGCGGCTATTACCCGATCCTGTGGACGAACACCACGTACAAGATGCTGTACGCGAACTTCGGCCACAACGCGATGGACTACGCGCACAACACACCTCTGTCGTCCACCTTCGCGAGCGAGACCCAGAACCGCTTCCTGCTCGACGGCCTGAAGTGGCTGGGCGGCGCGGCCACCACCGCTCAGCCGTCCTCCGCGCGGCCCTGATACGCCAGTGCCTCGGGCGCCGCGGGAGGGCGCCCGGGGCACTGGGCTGACCATCGAAGCGCGCTTCAGCTTCCGTACTGCTTGGTGTCCGGGTGCTCGATGAGCAGGATGTGGGCGGTCTCCTCGGCAACGGGGCGGTGCCGTACCCCCCTGGGCACCACGAACAGCTCACCGGCCCGCAACACCACCGGCTCCCGCCCCTCCAGCTGAATCTGCACGCTGCCGTCCCAGCACAGGAACAGCTCGTCCTCGTCGTGGTGGTGCCAGGGAAACTCGCCTTCCAGCCGGGCCACGCGAACGACGGTGGTGTCGTTCACCATGGCCAGATTGCGCTGCTGAAAGGGCCCGGGGAGGGTGGTGATGGCCTCGGCCACCGATACCGCGGCAAGGTCACGCAGGTTCTCACGTCGTGTGGTCATGCCATGATCCTCGCCGCCGCCATGCCCGGTTCACAGAGCCAATGCGCCACAATTGGTTCGCACAGAGGACCAATGTCCTCGGGTGTTCCAAGGCGAAAGAACGTGCTCATGCCCATGGACCCGGCCGACCTGGCCGACCGCCTGGGCCGGTGGTCGGCCGGCCGCGGTCCGCTGTACCTCCTGCTCGCCGCGCGGCTGCGGCGCCTTGTCGACGAGGGCGAGCTGCGCCCCGGCACCCGGCTGCCACCCGACCGGGCCCTCGCCTCCGCGCTCGCGGTGGGGCGCGGGACCGTGGTCGCCGCGTACGAGCAGCTGCGTACGGAGGGCCGGATCGTCCGGCGCCAGGGAAGCGGCACCCGCGTGGCCGGACCCTCCCGCCCCGGACCTCAGGAGACCACCGGGGCGCCGGTCTTCCTCCACCTGCTGGAGCCCCGGGCCGACGATGTGATCCTGCTGGCGTGCGCCGCACCCGCCGAGCCTCCGCCGATCCTGCTGGCCGCGTACGAGCGGGCCCTGTCCCAGCTGGCCACGGTCACGGGCGACATCGGGTACCACCCGTCGGGCCACCCGCACCTGCGCCGCGCCGTCGCCGACCACTACACCCGCCGCGGGGTACCGACCGACCCCGAGCAGGTCCTGGTCACCAACGGCGGCCAGCAGGCCCTCTCCCTGCTCGCCCGCGCCTTCGTCGAGCCCGGCGGTACGGTGCTGGTCGAGGCACCCACCTACCCCGGCGCGCTGGAGGCGTTCCACGAACGGGCCGCGGCACTGCGGACGCTCCCCACCGGCCTCGACGGCTTCGAAGCGGCGGTCCGCGCCCCTTCCCGCCGCCCGGAGCTCGCCTACCTCGTGGCCACCCACCACAACCCCACCGGATCCGTACTGCCACCCCTGGCCCGCCGGAGGCTCGCGGTGGCGGCGGCCACCGCCGATGTACCGCTCATCGACGACGAAGTCCTCGCCCACTTGGGCTTTCCAGGCCGGCGGACACCCCCTCCGCTCGCCGCGTACAGCGACACGGTCATCACGGTGGGCTCCCTCGGTAAAAGCGTCTGGGGCGGGCTGCGCGTCGGCTGGATACGGGCCACCAGGCCCGTCATCGACCGCCTCGCCCGGCTCCGGGCCGTCCACGACCTTGGCGGAAACCTCCCCGCCCAGCTCGCCGCGGCCGAACTGCTGCCCCGCCTGGAAACCCTGTGCCAGGACATGGCGGCAGACCGCCAGGCCCGCCATGACCACCTGCGCGCGGAACTGGCACAACAACTGCCACAGTGGCAGGCCCCACCGGTCACCGGCGGCCAGACCCTATGGGTGCGCCTCCCGCACGGCGACGGCGACTCCTTCGCCCAGACGGCCCTCCGCCACGGTGTCGCCGTAATTCCCGGCAGCGGACTGGACGCCTCCGGGGGCAGCAAGGACTTCATCCGCATCCACTCCTTCGCCGCCCCCGACACCCTGACCGAGGCGGTACGTCGCCTGGCGACGGCCTGGCAGGCGTACGGCGGTGGCCACGACCGAGGCGACCCGGCACCGGCGCCGCGGTCGATGGCCGTATGACGTCGGCACACCTCCTGTCTTCGCATGCCGGCCCACCGTGTCAGGAGGACCGAAGAGCGGCGATCCGGTCGGCGAGGGCCTGATTCATCGCCTTGAACTGCGGCAAGGTGTTGTCGTGCAGCGTGCCCCGGTAGAACGGGACCGCCACGCCGGTGAAGTCCTCGCTCTGCGTCACCCGGACCCGGCCACCCTCCAGCGGATCGATTCTGAACCGGTGTTCGCCGTCGAAGATCCAGCCGGGGCCGATCCGGCCGATCCAGCGCAGTTCCCTGCCCGGCTCGGCGGCCAGCACGGTGGGGGTGAAGGTGGTGTTTCCGGTGTCGTCGTGCATCACCAGGCGCAGCGTGGCGTCCTTCTCGACCGTGCCCTTGGCGGAGATCATGAACGGGTTCCACTCGTGGTAGGCGGGGAGGTCGGTGAGGACCTGCCAGACCTCCTCGGGGGTGGCCTCGATCTCGATCGAGGCCTTCAGGGTGTAGGGGCGGGCATTGGTCCAGATCGTGTAGGCGGTCAGCAGGAGGAGGAACACTCCGAGCGCGGCGAGCAGCCGACGGGGGCGCAGGCGATTCCGGGGCGGGCGGACGGCGGTTTCCGGTGCGGTCATGGTCATGGTCATCAGCTCTCCGGGTGGGGAAGGGCGCCGGTGAGGGCGGCGTTGACGAGGCGTTCGGCGTAGGTGCGGTCGATCGGATGGCCGGTGATCAGAAGCCGGTAGTAGAGCGCACCGGCGAGCTGGTCGAACAACAGGCCGGGGTCGGTGGTGGCATCGAGGGCGCCGCGCTGCCTGGCACGTTCGATCAGCCCGAGGACCAGTTGGTTGCGCCGGGTGAAGACCTCACGCACCAGCACTCCGATATCGGGATGCCGGGCGGCCGCGGCCACGAGCTCGGCCACCACTCCGGCCGAGTGGTCGTCCGCGTCTCCGTGTTGCCCGGCGCGTCGCATGCGGTTGAGCCCGAGGGCGATCTGCTCGGCGTAGTCAGTGAGATCCGCGCGTACGTCCCTGGTGTCCGGCACGGCGACGTCGTCCTGCATCCGGGCGACCACGGCGATGGCCAGGTGATCCTTGGTCGGCCAGCGCCGGTACAGCGTCGTCTTGGCCACTCCGGCCTGCTCGGCGACCTTGTCCACCGCGAAGCCCGTGTACCCGTGCGCCAGTAGCTGTTCCAGCGCCGCGTGCAGGATCCGCTCGTCCGCCTCCGTGTCGCGAGGCCGGCCCCGTTGTGCCATCGCCACACTCACCACCTTTCCGCTACTGGTGTTTCGTAAATCGACCGTAGCGGGAGCTGAACGATTTACGCAACGGTGGTAGCGAAATTGGCGCCACGGCTGTGTCGGGCGGCGCCGGAGGCCACGGCATCCGGGCCGGCCGGTCGAAGTCGACTGCGGTGCCCTTCAGCTGGCCCAGCCCGTCGTGGCCGCAACCCTTTCGGGCGGTTGTCGTACCCCTGTGCTGTCCTTGTCCTGCAGCAGTGGCCTCGAGATGAGGGAGCACATCGGTGAACCGCGAGCAGTGGCGTCCGTTCCTCCAGCAATGGAGCGAGGAGTGGATCGACAGCCATGACCCCGAGAAGGACGCCGAGCTGGACGCGGCCGTCGTGCGTGACTGCTGGCTCGGCTTCGCCCCGGCGAGCGAGGCGGAGATCGCGGCGGCCGAGGCCCGCTTGGGCCGCACTCTGCCGGTGTCACTGCGCGAATTCCTGGCGGTTACCAACGGGTGGCGGGACGCGGGCTGCTTCATCTACCGGCTGGCCGGAACGGCTGAGTTGGAGTGGCTGGCCGACTCCGACCGGGAGTACCTGATCGAGATCTACGACGAACTCGCGGAGGGCGACGCAGAGAGCGAGGATGAAGAAGAGGAGGAAGAAGACGCTGACGTGATCAACGAGGGAGCGGTGCTGAGGCGTTCTCTGCTCGTATCGCTCGACGGTGACGCGGCGGATATCTTCCTTGACCCCGGGGACGTGAATGAGCGCGGGGAGTGGACCGCTTACTGGCTCACTTCTTGGTCGGGGAACGGGCTGGAGCCCTTCGACTCCTTCTACGAGTTGATGTATGACCAGTACAAGTCGTTCCACGCTTTGCGGAAACCGGAGGGGGAGACCAAGAACCGCTGGGACGCCCAGGTAGAAGAGGCCCGGCTCGCTGCCCTCAAAGGCGAAATCGACGGCCCCTTGAAGGTCCTGACCGACGCCGAAGAGTTCGGCAACGAGCGGGCTCTGCTGCTGCGGTTCCAGATGCTGACCATGCTCGGCGGCGGTGAGCACGAGACCGGGATCAGCCATGTCGTGAACTACGGGCACCATCCCGGCATCCTGCAACATCCCCTGTTCGAAGACGAATTGCTGCCTCTTGTCTTCGAGGAGGACCGCACTCGTGATCTGCCACATGGATGGTCGACCCTGCGATTCTCCAAGGAGAACGGCCCGGAATGGCTGCGGTCGCTCATCGCCGACCACGAGGCCCGCCGCGCTGCCCCTGATTTCCAGCTCTCCTTCGGCAACCCGGAATTCAACGCCGCGGTCCACCACATCACGGACCGACTGGCCGCAGACCCCGCGTTCCAGGTCCCGGACCCGTATGAGGAGCAGCGACGGAACGCGACCTACGAACAGACGTGGGTGGACGGCCAGCCCGTCATGCGCGTGGAAATACCAACCCTGACCGTCTCCACGGTCCTCGTCAGCGAGGAATCGGAGGACGGCGTGCCGGCCGACTTCGAAGCGCACGACCCCTTTGGCGCATACGACCGGGCACGGGAGCGTCAGCTCATTGACGCGGCCTGGCCCGAACTGAAGGAGGCGATACGGCTATGGCGTCCGCTGCACGAGGACCACATCGCCCCCGTGGCGCTGTTCGCCGACCCCGTGCTCGCCGAGATGATCACCGGCGAGCGGGGGCGGGAAATCCTGTCGATGGGTCGGGAAGTCCGACCGGACCACTAGGCGGTGGGCGCCTTGAGGGTGGTTATGAACGCGGCCCAGGAGCGGGAGGGGAATATCAGGGCGGGGCCCTCGGGGTTCTTGGAGTCGCGGACGGGGACGATGTCGGGGAGGTTGTCGGCGACCTCGACGCAGTTGCCGCCGTCGTTGTTGCTGTAGCTGCTCTTACGCCACGTGGCAACGCTCAGGTCCGGGGTGGTTGGCATGGGGTCCAGTCCTCCATCACGGCTTGGATCATCGCCTCGGAGTCGCGGGGCGAGAGGGCCATGGCCCTGAGCAGATCGTAGTTCTCCCTGCGCCGTGTGACAGTCTCCTGGTCCTCGACGATCGTCCCGGACTGGCTGCTCTCGTCGTACGCCACCAACGGCTCACTGGGAATCGTGAACAGCGTCAGTGAGCCGCCTCTTTCCGGATGCTCGCCTGCGGTGAAGGGCAGCACCTGAATGGTTACGTGTGACTCTGTCCCACGCTTGATCAGAGACGCCAACTGGTCGCACATCACCTCAGGCCCGCCAACGGGACAGCGCAGCACGGCTTCGTCGAGGATGAACCAACAGCGTGGCGGCTTGGGGCGATCCAACAACGCCTGACGGTCGATGCGGGCCTTCACCAGCGCCTCGATTTCCGCCTGCGGAGCGTGCCGGTGGCCGCAGCGTAGGGCGCGCTCGGCGAGCTGCGGTGTTTGCAGAAGACCGGGGAATGTGGCGCTCACGTACTGTTCGATGATGACCGCCTGGCGCTCGAGCTCGATCATCCGCCGGTACTTGCCCGGAAACGGCTCGTTCTTCGCGAGCGCGTACAGCCGCGCGAACAGTCCGTCAGTCCCGAAGCACGCATCCAGCTTCGCAGGAAGGTCGTCGTACGGCAGCGACTCCGCCGCCTCGATCCGTGCGAGGTGCGATTTGCTGTAGTTCAGCACCTCCGCCAGCCGCCGCAGCGACATGTCGGCCTTCTCACGGTGGCGGCGGATCTCCGCGCCGAACAGATCGCGGGCGGAGCGGTCGGGGAAGAGTTCGCGTGGCTGGAACGTCATGGGTCCATCCCTCCTGGTCCCGCGATGTGACTGGGACCACTGGCCTCTGTTGAGCATACGTGTCGGAGCGCAACGATTGGCGCACTCACCGTAATTGGCCTGGAGGAAGTAAGCCCCGGCGACCGTGCGCGCGGTCCCGGGGCGGGCCAACCCGACGTAGGAAGCAGGTCGACATGGATCAACCTATCGAGCGCGTCACCGCCCGGGGCAAGGGCATTTCCCGCCGTGCGCAGGCCGAGCCCGACGGCCCGCGGATGACGATGCGCGTGTATCGCGTGTCCTCGGAGACCGGCGCGGTCACGGAGGAGTTGGGCAAGGTGATCGTCATGATCAAGGACAAGCTCGCGCCCCTGCAGTCCAGCCAGTTCCCGCCCTGCGAGTGCCCGCTGCACCGCGACCGCTCGGCGCCCTGGTACCGCTGCTGAGGTTTTCGGTTCGGGTTGACTGCTGTGTGCGGCGGTGCGCTTCGCTGTGCGGCGGGTGGGCTTCGCTGCGCTTCGGCTGCGCCTGTGCGTCGTCTCGCGGTATTCGGTTCGGGCGGGTGCGGGTTTCGTCTCGGACCCTCCGGGTCCAAAGCGGCAGCAGCGGGAGGGAAGGGGGCGGCCGACGCGGCGTCCCGGTCCTCGGCCCGGCGGGTGGCTGGGCTCAAAGCAGGCTCCGCTGCGCTCCGCCGCGACTGCTGCCGCGCGGTGGCTGCCCGGTCGGTCCAGCGGTGCGCCCGGCCGGGGGGCGGGAGCGCGACGGATGGGCAGGCACCGGGGGACGGGATCGCCTCTCCACCCACCTGCTCTTAAATAATCGCTTGATGCAGTACTTGATGCAGAGCAAGCATCTTTTTAAGAGCAGGTGGGTGGAGGGCCCCAACCGGACCGGCATCCACCGCTCCGGGCGACCATCCGCCGCCCCGCCGTTCCACCGCCCCCTCGGCCGGTGAGGGCCCATGGGGCTGGACGGCGACGATGCCCCTGGCGCCCCCCTCCCCTTTCCCGTTGCTGGCCGCTGTGCGCCGAAGGCGCGAGACGATGCACGCACGCGGCGTCCGGACCATGCCGTCCAGCGATCGCCGGCCCGTTCGTCGCGCTCGCGCGCCTCGGCCCAGCGCACCGCTGGACCGACCGGCTCGCCACCGCGCGGCAGCAGCTGCGGCGGAGCGCAGCGGAGCCCGTCGTAAGCCCAGCCACCCACCGGGCCAAGGAACCAAGACAACGGACCAGCCACCCCACATCCATTGGGGGCGGTAGCAGTCCGCGGAAGCCGGGTTACAAACGGGTGGGGACGGTGTCTTCACCCTCCGTTGAGGGGGGTGGGGGACAGGCCTCGCTCTGCCGCCCAGGCGCACAGTGCGGCTTCGGCCACCTCGCGGGACAGCGGGCCGCGGTCGACGTGGAGTTCCTGAAGGTGGCGGATGGCCGCCCCTATCGTGCGACCCTGAGGTATGCCGAGCAGGGCGATGATTTCCTTGCCGTTGAGGGGCACCGGGATGCCGGGCAGCCGCTCATAAACGGCTCGCTCGGCTGCGGCACGCTCCGCGTACTCACGCTTGGCCTGCTCCCTCGCGTACCACTCGTCGTAGTCGGCCGCGTCGTACGCCTTCAGGGCGGCCCAGCGCCAGTCCTCCTCGTCCCGTCCTTGGCCAAGGCCTACTTCCACGAACAGGTCGCGACAGTCCGGCGCGTCAGGGCCGGCCGACACCACGCCGAGCCGGGCGAGCGCGGCGTTGATGGGCCAGTCCTCCCGCAGACCGTCGAATGCCGACGTCTGCACTGGGCCCCATACCCGTACACCAGCCCGCCACAAGGCAGCAGCCTGATGCCCGTCGCCGCCCCAGAAGTCCGCTTTCACATGGGCCACCGGTCCGCCCTGTGAGAGGGCGCACAGGATTCGCGGCAGATCACTGCGGAGCGCGGGGGGCAGTGGCATCAACCCCAAACGTTGCGCGAGCGGGGCAACCACCGCCTCCGACACTCCTTCGGCCCAGCTTCGCAAGCGGTCGAAGTCGCCGATGACAGCGTCGAGTCGGTACGACATCTGCGCACAGTAACCGCGTACCCGCGGTGTCGGCCATCCGCTTTCGTCGCTGCCGCCATCACGATCGAAGCACCCAAATGGATGGCTTCTTGGCCCGAGCCGCGAGAGCGGCGGCCATCTGCGGTTTCGCGTGCGCCGACCACTGGCGCCCCCGCGCAGGCGGGCACGGACGGCGAGTGGTCGTCTCCAGCCCCAGCAAAGCAGTGGGCTCCTTCCGCCGGCGTACCCGGCGTACCCGGCGTACGACCAACTTGCCCCGCCGTCACCCCACGCCACCGCCGGAATTAACGAACTACCGGTAGGCATCTCACCACGGTTCGCGGAACGTGATGCCGAGGTGCTGGAAGAGCCCTTCGCGCTGCTCGGCAGTGGCCAGGACCATGACATCGTCGCGTCCGATGGTGTAGTGGCCACTGTCGACGCAGCGGAAGGTTCGGGGGTCGTCGTCGGGGCTGAGCGCTTCGATGGCGGCCTGGGCCGCGCCCATGTCGAGGTAGTCGTTCGACTCCTGCTCCACGTCGAAGGAGAGCTCCTTGCCGTTGCGCTCGAAGTACATCGTCCCGAGGCCGGAGTCCTCGTCGTCCGGGTCTTCCTTGTCGAAGCGGAAGTTGTCGACGGTGACCCTTCCTCCGGTGAGGGCCGCGGCCTGGGGTTTCGTCATGGCTTCATCCTGTCAGCCGAAGATCGCTTCGCCTCCAGTAACGTCAGCCCATGGCGATCACTGCGGAAACGATCACACGGCTGCGGACCACCGCGATGGCGGGCGATGGCCGCGCCGCGCTGCAGCTGGGGCGACTGTTGTGCCTGACGGCATCGGAACCGCGGGCTCCCGGCGACGGTGACCAGAGCTGGCCCGAGGAGCGCTGGCTGCGCGCCGCGGTGGAGGCACGGCCCGATGACATCGAGGCCCTGACGTTGCTGACCGGGCGCCTGGCCCAGCAGATCTCGTACTGGGAGGCCGTCCTGGACATGAACCCCGACGTCATGGAGGACTACGGGGAGGACGAGGGCACCGTCAGGCGGCGGCAGATCGAGGCGGAGGAGCTGTACGCCCGGATCCGTGCGGCCGGCCCCCTCGGCCACGCCGCCGAGGCCGGACTGGACGAGCTGGCGGTGCTGCTCGGCGTGAGCGGCGAACCGGCCGCGGCGGAGGCCGCGTACAGCTTCCATGTGTTCGAGGACGAGGCATGGAGTGGAAGCGTGCGGTACGGCACGACCATCGTCGCGTCCGACGCCGACGAGATCCGCTGGGCATGCGATGAGTGGTTCGCGCTGGAGACCGGGCTCAGCAGCGCCCCCACGCTCACCACGTACGTGGACGGCGCCGAGGTGAGCTCGATCGACCTGCGCAGGCACCTCGTCGATACGACCGTGTCATGGGATGACGTCGACGTGCCCGAGCTGACCGGTGTCCGGTTGCCCGTGGGGCTGCCGGTCCTGGGGCACGGGCTGTACTACGGCTTTGCGGGCGCGGCCGAGTAGCGCCCGAGATGCCGGAGCGCCCCGACGGAGCCGGGGCGCTCGAATCGCTCGCCGCTGGGCTGACTCGCTGCTGGGTTAATCGGTGAGGGTCGGAGTCGTCCAGGTTCGCCATTCGGAGAGGTTGCCCGGCTTCTTGCTCGAGATCCTGATCGTGCCGGCGGTGTTGCCCGTCTTGAGCAGGAACTTCTGGATGTTCTGCTGCAACGGGGTCTTCCACTCGGACCTGACGGCGCAGTGGTTGCCGTCCTGGATGTCGGACCAGTAGGTGATGTTGGCGCCCGCGCCGAGGGCCTTGTAGACCTCGGCCCCGCCGAGCGCCGCCACGCTGCCGGACTTGGCGCCCAGCCAGTCGATATGCGGGTTCTCCATGATGAAGAGCCCGCGCGGCGCCACCATGGCCACGATTTCGTGTGTGTCCAGCGGCAGTGTGGTCGGGTTGCCCGTGAAGGAGCCGAACGCGTCGCCCAGCCACGGCTGTTCCGAGTAGGCGCTGCTCAGGGGCTGTGAACCGCTCTCTCCAGGAATGCCGCGGAGGATGGGAGCCCCCGCGGTGCCCGACTCGATCGGCATGGTCAGCGCGATCCGCTGGTCGAAGGCGCCGATGGCGAAGGCGCCCTTGCCGTAGCGCGAGCAACCCGTGACGCCCATCGCGTCCGCCTTGAGGATGTTGCCGCCCGACTGCTCGATGACGTCGATGATGCGGCTCACCCCCCAGGCCCAGGCCATGAGCACTCCGGTGCTGCTCTGCGAGCCGTAGATGCTGTAGTACGCGCCCTGCTTGTTGTTCCGTGGCGTGCCTTCGCGGCCGACCGCGAGGGGGTCGTAGCTGATGACGGCGGCGCCGGAGGCTTTGATGGTGGCGGTGTCCGCGCCGAATCCCCCTACGACCACGACGGCCGGGAAGGGGCCGGAGCCACTGGGAAGTTCGACCTTGGCGGAGAAACTGGAGCTCTTGCCCTGGTCCGACACGTTCACCGTGATGTTGGTGTTCGAGACCGTCCCGGTGACACTGGCGGGCTTCGCGTGTTTCTCGCCGTAGAGGTACTTCTCCGCCAGCTTCTTGAACTCGGCTCGTCTGCACCGCCAGTCGGACTTGGTGGTGATGCGTGTCCCGTTGAGCCGTGTGAAGGGGGCGGGGAGCTTGGAGTTGGCGGTCAAAGAGCCCGGGTCTTGTACGGCGCAGTCGGCGCCGTCGTCCTCGACGCCGGGGGCGATGCGTGTCGCGGGCGCCCCGGGGTTGCTGGTGGCGCCTGCCTGGGTGGTGAGGGTGGTGGCCGTCAGGCTCGCGACGGCCACGAGGACCGCGGGTGCCCACACCCGTGGCCGTAATCGCTGAAAGCGCATGTGGGGACCTCCCTGAGAGGGCAGCTTCTGGCTGTGGGAGCGCTCCCACCAAGGGGCGGGCCGGATGGGTAGCAACACCTGTGACCCGGGCTCGGTCTTCCCATTGACCAGGCCCGGGAACCGGTCCCGCTGAGTGGCGCGTCAGTCCCGCGTCAGCCTCGCGTCAGTCCTGTGCCTCAAGGCTCGCGCGTACGCGGCCGACGACCCATGGCGCCCCCTCCGTCGGCCACGAGGCGGTGAGTTGGGTGAGCAGGGCCCGGTGGTCCGCCAGCCGGGGCTCGTCGGTGAGGCCCAGGGCGGCCGTGGCCTGCACCTCCAGTTCCTCGCACCCAGTGGCGCGCACCAACTCCTCGGTCGCCGCGTCGCCAGGGGCGTCCCGCAGCGATCCCAGCGCGTGGGTGCGCTGCGATACGGGAAGGCTGCCGTCCCGGGCGAGGGTCCCGAGAGTGCTGATCAACTCCTCGTCCGCCGTGTTCGTTTCGTAGAGCAACCCGCTGATCGTGTACAGGGCGCAGCTGCGCACCTCGGGGTCGCCGGCCTGCCGCAGGACACCGGCGAGCAACGCCGCGTCGCCCGGCTCCCACGAGCGCCCCACGCGCAGCGCGTCCAACGCACTCAACGCGCTCAGGTGGCCGGCGCCGGCCGGTGCCGGGGGCCGGCGCAGCGCCTCGCGGGCGCGTGCCAGCACCTGCGGCGCGTCGACCGAGCGTGCCTGCTCGCCGAAGTGACTTTCGAGGCCCTTGTCGTGGTACCAGTGATCCAGCGCGATGCCCACCGCCACCTCGTGGCCGCTGTCGAGCAGGGTGCGGAGCGCGCGGTGGTACGTCTCCTCGCCGCTGGGCGCCCGCAGTTCGCGGTGTGCGCGGTGGAGGTCGGGGTCGGCGAGCCGGTGGGTTTCCCAGTGGATGCTGTGCATGCCCCCCAACACCGCCTTGCGGACCAGATCGGCGTCGTGTGCCGAGGACATGATCTCAACCGGCCAGCCCTCCACCGCCTCTTCGAGCAGGTCGCGGTGCTCGTCGATGCGTTCCGGGCGGGACAGCCACCAGGCCGCCTGGACGTGGATGTCCCAGTCGTCGCCGTCCAGGGCCCGCAGCAGCAGCGGGTTGGCCTCGGGGCCCAGTGCGTCGCCCAGCACGCGGAGTGCGATCTCGTGGTGGCCGGACAGGGACGGGTCGAACACGAAGCGGCTGACGAGGTCGACAAGTCGTTCACGATCGGGTCCGTCGGCCGCCTCGGCCGTACGGTCGTCCGGCGTCGTCCCGGCCGTGCCGTCGTCTGCTTCGTCCGTGTCATCCGCGTCATCCGCGTCATCCGTGTCCAGCACTCCGTACGCGACCCAGAGCGCCTTGTCGCGCACCCCGTCGCTGGTGGCCCGCTCCAGCACCTCGGCGATCCGCCTCGCGTCCGATGGTTGCGGCCAGCGGGCGCCGATCGCGTTCAACGCGCTGATGTGGTTGGCGGCCTCCCCGGTACGCGGACTCAGCTCGGGTGGCGACGGCGGATCGCCCAACACCTCCCAGGCCCGAGCGACCACCTCGGGCGCGTACGCCTCGATCTCGTTCGAGTTCAGGAAGTGGCCCAGCCCCTGCCAGCTCTCGAAGTAGTCGAGCGCGATGCCCACGGCCACCGGGTTTCCGCTGTGGAGCAGGGTGCGGAAGGCGCGGTGGTAAGCGTCCTCGTTGCCGGTGGGAAACATCAGCTCCGCGTGGGCGCGTTCGAGCTCCGGATCGTCGTCCAGCCGGGCCCCGAGCCAGTAGATGCTGTGAAACCCGGTCAGCGCCTCCCGCACCAGGCGCGCCTCGTATGGCGCGTCCTGCGGCCAGGTGGCCGCCAGCCGCTCGACACGTTCCCGGTGGTCGTGGAACCGGCCGTTTGTGGTGAGCCCGAGGGCGCCTTGGATCTGCAGCCGGAGCTCGCTCGACTCGGTGGCGCGGACCAGGAGGGCCGTCGCCTCGGGGTCGTCCGCCTCGAACACCGCGTGCAGGGCCTGCGTACGCTCCCTCATGTCGACGTCGAGGCTTTCGTCGAATGCCACGGCGCCGAGCGCGGCGACCAGCCGCGGGCTCGGCGTCTCGGCCGCGGCCAGCGCGGTGGCGGCGGCCGAACACGCGGTGGAGCGCACATTGTCATTGGTGGCGAGGGTCAGAGCGTCGGCGATGAGGTCCACGTCGGCGGCTTCGGCGAGGTTCATCATCGCGTTCAGCGCGCTCGCGTGGTTGGCGCCCGCGGAGGTGTCCTCGTCCTCGGGGGTCGGCGGCCGGCGGAGCAGTTCGCGGGCCACGGCGAGTACGTCGGGCCCGTACTGCGCGACCGCGCTCTCGCCGCCGAACCGGGTCAGCGCCCCGGAGTACTGGAAGTGGTCGAGCGCGATGCCCGCGGCGACGGTGTGTCCGCAGTGGAGCAGGGTGCGGAAGGCGCTGAAGTACGCCTGCGCCTCGGTCGGAGCCATCAGCTCGTCATGCGCCTGCTCCAATTCCGCGTTGGGCAGTTCGCAGCCTTGCCAATGGAAACTGTGGAAGCCGGCCACCATGTATCCGCGTCTCCTTTCCGGGGGCCACCGAGCCTATCCCGGTGCAACGCAGCCCAGTTGTCGGTCACGGCTGCTGGAATGGGTCCCACACACAGCCCGAGTAACACCCAGTCCGAGCAACCGGGCAACCGCAAGGGAGCCGTATGACCAGCCCGCAGAACCCGCAGATCACCGCGCTGTTGCAGCAAGTGGCGCACAGCATGGCCAAAGGGGCGCCTCCAGGGTGGCGGCGGGCATCGATCAGCGCTCGTGCCGACCGGCACGGCATCGGCAGCCACGGAGTGGTCAATGTTCTGGCGAACGGCAGAACACGCCCCGGATCGATGCGGACACCCAAGCAGCTGCGGCGGGTTTTCGAGCTGGACGACACCAGGGCCGACGAACTGACCATCGAGCTGGTGGTGTACCCCGACGGCCGGTTCGAGGCGCTGACCAGCCGGGCCATCGTGCTGCAGCCCCAAGGGCCGGGCCATGTCTACGTACTGCGGCCCGATGTCCGGCCACCCGACGCCGGCGATCTCCAGCCCGGGCCCGCGGACCCGACACAGGCCGGAGATCCGCAGGAGGCGGTGCGGCTGCTGTGGGCGCATCTGCGCAAGCGGGCCGAGATCTTCGGCTGGGAGCCGGGCCGCCTCGAACGCTTCGAGGACGTGCTGCCCGACCCCTGGGACGCCGAGGGGATCGAGGACTACGAGCGGAAGCTGGGCGCGTCGCTCCCGGACGATCTGCGCGCGCTGTACGCCGTGGCCGACGGCGACGGCGGGGACGACGGCGCCCGGCTCTTCGACCGCCATATCTGGCTCGCCATCGACCAGTTGGTCTCTTTCCGCCACGCGGACCGCTGGTGGGCGGCGGGTGACAGCTGGCAGTACCACTCGCTCGGTTCGGTGCGCTCCGACGGTCTGCCGTGGGCCAGGGCGCGGTCCTCGGCCGATCGCCCCGGCTGGATCATCTTCGCGGAGAGCACCGGCGGCGACTTCCTGGCCGTGGACATGGATCCGGCCGAAGGCGGCCGCCCGGGCCAGGTGATCCGGGTGGGTCTGCACCACGACGACGGCCCGGTGTACGTGGCCGACTCGGTGACCGAGCTGCTGCGGCTGGAACTGGCGGCGCTGGAGCGCGGCGACTACAGGTGCAAAGTCCCGTCCGAGCAACTGTGGATCGACGCCGGGCTGCCGCAGCTCCCCGGCGACACCATCGACGGCGCGGACGGCGCGGACGGCGCGGACGGCGCGGACGGCGGAACGGACGGCTCGGGCGCGGCCTCGGAGCCACCCGTGTACTACGCGCACGTGACCTGCGACGCGGAGCTGTCGCCGCTGGCGGAACATCCCACGCTGGCGGCCGTGACGGTGCGGTCGACCGAGCCCGTGTCGCTGGCCCCGCTGCGGGACTGCCCCCGGCTGTACGGGTTGGATCTGTCCGGGGCGGCGGTGCGCGACGTCGAGGTGGCCGCCCGGATACCGGGCCTGTGGTATCTGGCGATGCGTCCGGAGCAGTGGCGGGAGCTCATCGAGCGCGCCGGGCCACCGCCCGCCCTGGCCGCCGCCGTGCTGGCCGGCGGCTCTTCGGATGCCCCCGTGAACGCCTCCTCGCCGGAGACACTGGCCGAGTGGGCGGCCGGCCTCGGCGGCGACCAGGGCGACATCCGCTACTACTCCGGCCGACTGCCCGGCTAGGCGCTCAGGCTAGGCGCCGGACCACCGGCAGGACCGGGCCTGGGGGCTACGCCGCGCAGCCCCGCAGAGCGAACGCGATGGTGGCGCCCAGGCCCTGCTCGACCTCTTCAGCGGGGAGCGTGCCGTTCGCCGCCAGGGTGGCGAAGCCGTGTATCGCGGCCATGACCGGCAGCATGATGCCCTCCACCGGCCCTGGGCGTACCTCGTCCCTGCGCTGCCCTTCTTCGATCAGTCCCGTGGCGATCCCTGCCAGCCGCTGCGAGCATGCGATCAGCTCCTTGGACGCACCCGGTTCATGCTTGACCGAGTACATGAGCTCCAGCAGAGCCGCGTTGTCCGTGGCGAAGCCCACGTAGGCGCGTGCGACCGCGTCCAGCCGGTCGGCGAAGGCCTCGCCCGACTCCCGCGCCGCCGTCAGTGCCCCCAGGAAGCGGTCGAATCCCTCCAGGGCCAGCGCGTCCAGCAGGGCCTGCTTGTCCTTGAAGTGGCGGCTGGGCGCGGCATGGCTGACTCCGATGTCACGGGCCAGCTCCCGCAGCGACAGGGCGGCCGGGCCCTTGTCGCGCAGCGTCTGCTCGGCGCGAGTCAGCAGCGCGGTGCGCAGGTCTCCGTGGTGGTACGGGCGGGTCTTCATGCGCAGCAGTCTATCCACGGTGTGACCAGCGTCTACATTGTTGGCGTTGACATCATTGTTTGCGATGCCTACATTGGCTCGCATGGCAAAGACCCTGAAGGCACCCCGCTGGACCGAAACCCACCTCCCCGACCTGACCGGCCGCACCGCCGTGGTCACCGGAGCCAACAGCGGCCTCGGCCTCGCCACCGTCGACGCCCTGGCCCGGGCCGGTGCCCACGTCGTACTCGCCGTACGGGACACGGGCCGCGGCGAGGCCGCCGCCGCGACCGTGACCGGTGCGCGCGGCACCCTGGAGGTGCGCCCGCTCGACCTGGCCGACCTCGCCTCGATCCGCCGGTTCGCCTCCTCCTGGCAAGGCGACCTCGATCTGCTGATCAACAACGCCGGCGTCATGAATGTCCCGGAGGCCGGCACCAAGGACGGCTTCGAGATGCAGTTCGGCACCAACCACCTCGGCCACTTCGCGCTGACCAACCTGCTGCTGCCGCATATCACCGACCGCGTGGTGACCGTCTCCTCCGGCGCACACCGGATCCCGAGCGACAACCACATCCACTTCGAGAATCTGAACCTGACGGGCGAGTACGCCCCGATGCACGCCTACGGCCAGTCCAAGCTGGCCAACCTGCTCTTCACCCTGGAACTCCAGCGCCGCCTGACCGCGGCCGGCTCCCACGTACGCGCCCTCGCCGCGCACCCCGGCTGGGCCGCCACCAACTTGCAGGGCAACGACGCCAGCTTCCTGCGCCGCGCGGCCATGCGGATGGGCAACCGGGTCTTGGCGCAGGACAGCAAGGCGGGCGCGCGGCCGACGCTGTACGCCGCGGTCCAGGACCTGCCCGGCGCGGCCTACGTCGGACCGGACGGCTTCGCCGAAATGCGCGGCGCCCCGACGCTGGTCGGCCGGTCCGTGGCGGCCAGCGACCCGGAAACGGCCCGCCGCCTGTGGACCGTGTCGGAGGAGCTGACCGGCGCCACCTTCCCCGAGCGGCTGGGCGCGGACTTGGCGAGGCCGACTGGTTCGGCGATATAATCGGTATCTCTGCGCGCGCCGGTCCTTCCTGGAGAAGTTCGACCGCAGCGGCCCGAATTCGACTCTGTCGCTCTGTCGCTCGGTTGATCGAGTTCGGTAGGCGGTCGTCGCACGAATAACGCCGTGAGTGTGAGGGAGGTCAGTTCCCTTGGACCTCAACACCATCACCGAAGTCGTCCGGCGGCCCTCCGACAGGCCAGGCGCGGACTGGCGCGAAGGCGACACCTGGCTCGCAGGCGGAACGTGGCTGTTCTCCGTGGAGCAGCCGAGCCTGCGCCGCCTGATCGATCTGACGGCATTGCACTGGGATCCGCTCGTCCCGAGCGACGCGGGCCTCGAAATCGGCGCAACGTGCACCATCCGCGACCTGTACGCCTTTGCGCTGCCAGGTGTTGGGATCGCGGGCACCCTTTTCGCGAAAAGCTGCGAGGCATTCCTGTCCTCGTTCAAGGTCTGGAACTCGGCGACCGTCGGCGGCAACATCTGTCTGTCATTGCCCGCAGGCCCAATGATCACGCTGACGGTCGCACTCGAGGCGACGTACGAGTTGTGGGCTCCCGACGGATCCGCGCGCACCGTCGATGCCCTCGACTTCGTGACCGGCGACCACCGGAACATTCTCACTCCCGGGGAAATCCTGCGGCGCGTCGATATTCCGGCGAGCGCCCTGAGGAAACGTGCTGCGCACCGCCGGTTCACGCTGACCCGCCTCGGTCGCTCGACGGTATTCCTCATCGGTACTCAAACCCCGGGAACGAGCGACCTGGTGCTCACCGTCACAGCCGGCACGACACGGCCTGTGCGCATTGCTTTCGACACCATGCCCGATGCCCGGGCTCTGCGGCAGAGCATCGACGTCATCCCCGAAGAAGTCTGGTTCGCCGATCCCAACGGGACCCCCGACCACCGCCGCCATCTGACCAAGCACTTCGCCGAAGAGATTCGTCGCGAACTCATGGCCGGGGGCCCGGCATGACATATGTCGTGAACGGCAAGAGCTTCGACGAAGAGCCGGCCCCCGGACAGTGCCTGCGTACTTTCCTCCGCTCACTCGGCCACTACGGCGTCAAAAAGGGGTGCGACGCAGGCGATTGCGGGGCATGCACGGTGTGGTTGGACGGCGATCCGGTACACAGCTGCATCACCCCTGCCTACCGCGCAGACGGTCATGAAGTGACGACGATCGAGGGCATCGGCTCACTCGGCGATCTGCATCCCATGCAGCGACAGTTCCGCGATGCACCGGGTTTCCAATGCGGCTTCTGCACCGCAGGGATGATCATGACGTCGGCAGCGTTCACCGAGGCACAGAAAGAGGACTTGCCCCGGGCATTGAAAGGCAACCTCTGCCGCTGCACCGGCTATCGCGGGATCGAGGATGCCGTGAAGGGCGTCGCCGGCGTGGAGAAAGCCGCGCCGGGAAAGGCCGCCGGGGCGAGCGTCAGCGCCCCGGCGGCCGACGATGTGGTGACCGGCCGTGCCGAGTTCACCATGGACACCCACATCGAAGGCATGCTGCACCTCAAGGTGGTGCACTCACCGCATGCGCATGCCCGGATCGTCTCGATCGACAAGACCGCCGCACTCGCGGTTCCCGGTGTCCATCGGGTCTACACCTGGGAGGATGTGCCACGTAAGCGTTTCACCACGGCGATCCACACCGATCATCTCGTCGATCCGGACGACACCTTCATCCTCGACAACACGGTCCGCTTCGTCGGCCAACGCGTCGCCGCGGTCCTGGCCGACACGGTGCGGGCGGCAGAAGAGGGCTGTCGAAGGGTCGACGTGGAATATGAGGTGATGCCGTCCGTATTCGACCCCGAAGAGGCGATGGCCGAGGGGGCGCCACAGCTGCATGGAACGCACGATCCATTCGTCCGCGATCCCGTCCACAACATCCTGATCGAGATCCATTCGCATATCGGCGATATCGACGCGGGGTTCGCCGAAGCCGATGTGATCCACGAAGGCACGTACTCCACACCGCGAGTGCAGCACGCGCATCTCGAGACCCACGGCTCCATCGCCTGGATGGACGACGGCCGTCTGAACGTCCGCACCAGTTCGCAGTCGCCGTCGATCGCAAAGGGAAAACTCGCCTATCTGTTCGCGCTGCGCCCGGACCAGCTCCGGGTGTTCTGCAAACGTGTCGGCGGCGGCTTCGGCGGCAAACAGGAAGTCATCTCGGAGGATCTGGCCGCGCTCGCCACCCTGGACACCGGACGCCCCGTCTGCTTCGAGTACACCCGCGAGGAGGAGTTCACCACCGCTTCGACACGGCATCCGATGACGCTGACGGTCAAGCTCGGCGCGAAGGCTGACGGAACACTCACGGCTTTCCAGGTCCGCAATGTGTCGAACACGGGCGCCTACGGCAACCACGGCGGCGAAACGCTGTATGCGGGCGGCGCTGCCGTCATGATCTACCGCTGCCCCAACAAGAAGTACGACGCGTTCTCCGTCTACACCAACACCATTCCCAGCGGGGCACTGCGCGGTTACGGGATGACGCAACCGACGTTCGCCGTGGAATCGGCGATGGACGAACTGGCACGCACACTGCATATCGACCCGCTGGAACTGCGACGGCGCAATATCGTGCGACCGGGCGATCCGCTCGTCGCCATGCACGACGGCCCCGACGACGTGGTAGTCGCCGAGGACGGACTCGCGAAGTGCATCGATCTCGTGGCTGACGCCATGGCCCGTACGGCCGATCCCCGTACGGCCGACGCCCGTACGGCCGATGAGCCGCCTCCCGGATCCGACTGGCTCGTCGGGGTCGGCGTCGCGAGTTCCGTGCACGAGACCGCGCCACCGACCGAACACATCTCCGAGGCCTGGGTCACGCTCGGCGACGACCTCATGTACGAGTTGGCCGTCGGCACCGTCGAATTCGGCGAGGGTACGTCGACCGCGCATGTCCAGATCGCGGCCAACCAGCTGGGCACGACGCCGTCGCGGATTCGCCTGGTGCAATCCGACACCGACCGCACGGGATTCGACACCGGAGCCTTTGCGAGTGCGGGCCTTTTCGTGGCGGGCAACGCGGTACTCCGAGCGGCCAACGCCGTGCGCGACCGGATACTGGAGGTGGCTGCCGCGCATATGGGTGTCCATGTCGCGATGTGCTCGCTGGACGAAGAGGGTGTCGTCTGCGGCGACCAGCGCGTGTCGTTGGCCGAGCTCGTCCCATTGGCCCGGGCGCACGGAGTTCGGTTCACCGCCGCCCGCAAGGCCTACGGCTCACCCCGAAGCGTCACCTCCAATACGCAGGGCTTCCGAATCGCCGTCCACCGGGTGACGGGAGAGATCCGTATCCTTTACAGCGTCCAGGCGACCGACGCCGCCGTAGTCATCAACCCCGCACAAGTCCGGGGACAGGTGGAAGGCGGCGTCGCCCAGGGAATCGGCTTCACGCTGACCGAGAACCACCACGTCGACGCGGACGGCGCCATGGGAAACCCGAACCTGCGCAACTACCGCATCCCCACCTACGCCGACATCCCTCGCACCGATGTGCTCCTGGTGGACTCGGCGGACTCCTTCGGTCCCCTGCGGTCGAAGGGGATCGCGGAATGCTGTATCAACCCGGTGGCCCCCGCGCTGGCGAATGCCCTCCACGACGCCACGGGCGTCCGCTACCGCGCGCTGCCCCTGACCCCCGAACGGATCTACCGCCGGCTCAACGAAGACCAGCCGGTGCCGAGGAACTGAGCAAATGAACGCCCAGAAGCTCGAAGACGCTACGGCGACGGTCATCATCGGCCTGAAGATTCTGCCCGGCCTCGAGCGGGAGTACGAGGCGTGGCAGCAGGGCGTCAACGCGGCTGCCGCCGAATACCCCGGATACCTCGGTGACGAGATCGCCCGGCCGACATCCCTGCAACCCGACTGGGTTGTCGTATACCGATTCGACTCGGTAGCCCATCTGCAAGCGTGGATGAACGGCGCGACCAGGCAGAGTTTTCTCGATATCGGCAGCAAATACTTTGACGGCCCCGCAACCCAGCAGGTGGTCAGCGGCTCCACACAGCCAATGGACCCTCTTGTGACCGTCGTGGTCACCCATCGCGTCCATCCGAACCAGGTCGACGAATTTCTCGAGTGGCAGCGTCATTTGAACCAGGAGGAGAGCACATTCGAGGGATTTCGCGGAACCGAGCTTTTCCGTCCCATCGAGGGACTTCAGGACGAATGGACCACGCTGTACCGATTCGACAACGCCGAGCACCTCGACGCGTGGCTGACGTCGCCCGAGCGGCAGAGAATGCTCGCTGAAGGCCGGAAGTTCAACGACTTCAAACTGCGCACGATCGACGACTCGTTCGGCAGCTGGTTCGCCTTCGAAGAGAACGGCAAGGAGGCGCCGCCGCCCTCGGAGACCAAAACCGCCATCGCGGTGTGGGTCGGCCTGTACCCGACCGTTGTGCTGCTGACGCTCGCCCTGTCGCCGCTGAAGATGCCGCTCTGGCTCGGGCTGCTGGTCGGCAACCTGCTTTCGAGCTTCATCATGAGCTTCCTGACGATGCCCTACTACGTGAACCGGCTGCTCAAGCGGTGGCTGAGGCCGTCACCGGACGAACCGGCGGCGAAGACCAACCTCGTCGGCCTTGGCATCGTCGGCGCGGTGACCGTGTTCTGGGGCGTCGTCTTCTACCTCGTGACGACCCAGATCTGGACGCTGCCCTGACCTGACTGGAACAGCGTCCAGAGCATCCGGGCGCGGGTGGCTACTGACCCCTCAACGACGTGGCATCGGTATGCGCTTGTAGACGACGCCGCCATCGCAGGTGGAACTGTCGTAGTAGCTGGAACTGCCACTGCACGCAGACACGCTCACGTCCACAAGGTTGGGACTGGAGCTCTGCCAAGCCCAACTCGCGGCAGGGTTGTTGGCGCCGCACGCTTTGCGGCTCTCTATCCGGTTGTAGCCTCCGTCGTTGTAGCGGAAGATCACGCGGACCCAGGCGCAGTAACCATCCCCCGGCGGCGTGTCCTTGACCGTGCCGCTGACGTACACCGTGCCGCCGGATCCGTATGTACTACCGACCACGCGCGATCCTGAGCGCTCGAAGGTGAAGTCGGTGGCCGCTGACGCCGGGCTGGACGCGAGCAGGGTGAGGCCAAGGCCTGCCGTGGCCGCGCAGGTGAGGGCTTTCCAGTGATTCATGAGCTACCTCTTGCTGTAGGGCTTGTGCCGAGAACCGGCGGCCGGCAGGGAGCGGTGGTCCGGTCCGGAAGGGCCGCCTCACGACCACCGTCCGCTGTCGACCTTGCACGCACCTTGGGCCGAGCATGAATCCGCTGGCTGAGTCGCCTGCCCTGAGTCAGGACGGACGAGCGCGCGCGGCGTAACCCCGACACCACCTGAATGTGGGCAGTGGAGTCTGTAGGCTACGCCGTGCCGTCGAATTCTCTGTTCAGGAGTCTATGCACATGTCCTCGCGGCCGGATTGGACGCTCAACGGGAGGGCAAGATGTTCTACCGGGCGGACCTGCCGGTGCTGGTGTGAGTCGCCTTTGTTCATTGCGACGCCGAAGACGGAAATTACAGCAATTGCAAGAGGTATGCCGTAAAAGGCGACTCGATGCAAAATCCCCACCAAAAAATCCTTCGCGTCCGCATGAAATGAGCATACCCGGGGGTATTGGCACCCCGGGTAGAGGGTTGCTGAAAGGATAGTGGGGAGGGTTACCTAGATCCAAATCGGCGAACTTAGTGGACATTTCGTCTAAATGCTCGCCCGGAGCGCAGAGCTGGTTACTACGAACGCTCATTCCGGAATGCGGCAAGAATCTTCCGCGCGCTGGCTGCTTCGGTGGCAGCATGAGCTTCGTGCGCGATGGCGAGAGCGGCCTCGATGTGAGCCGTGGCGACATCCTTGCGGCCGAGTTGGTACTCTGTGAGTCCCAGTTGAAGCATGGCCTTCACTTCTTCGGAAGTGGCCCCGATCTGTTGGGCTACTTCCAGAGCCCTGCCATGGTGAGCAAGGGCTTCATCGTGCTGCCCGGTGGTCCGGAGCACCGTACCGATCCCATTCAGCGCCGCGGATTCGCTACGCTTTTCGCCGATATCGCGGAATGTGGCCAGGGTCTGACGATAAAGAGTGAGGGCGGAGTCGAGTTCGCCGAATACTTGGAGGACGTCCGCAAGGTTCATCTGTATGATCGCTCGGTCCACGACGTTACCATCCGAGCGGGCAAGATCCATCGCCCTCTCATAGGAGCGGCGGGCTTGATCACGGTTTTCGGTAATGAGGTGCAGGTCGCCCAAGTTGTTGTACATGAGGGCTTGACTGCGTCTGTCGCCACTTACTTGGAATCCCTCCAGGGCGGCTTGGAAGGAAACACGGGCTGCGTCGTGGTCGCCGAGGTGTAAATGGGTGATACCCAGATTGTTCTGTGAGCGCGCTATTTGATGACGGCCGGCGGTGCGGAGGCGAATGTCGAGGGCTTCCTGCTGCAGCGTGAGTGCCTTTTTGAACAGTCCTTGATTTCTATAGGGAAGCGCAAGCTGATGAAGTGCCTCGGCGGCAGTATCCTCGTCATTCCCGGCACGGGCCAATTCAAGTGCCCTGGTGGCTGAGCTGATGGCTCGGGGGTAATCTCCGGCGTGAGCGTGAGTCAGGCTGAGATCGATGAGGGAGCGTGCCTCCGCCGACTGATCGCCGGACGAGCGCCAGTGAGTGATCGCTTGGCGGTGCTGTGTCTCCGCGGTGGGGCCGTGACGTTCTGCGTCCAGCATTCCCCCGAGCGCATGCGCAAAGAGTGCCGCCCGCCGTGGGGGACCTGTTCGCCAGGCCTGCTCCATGGTGACCAGGAGGTTTTCGCGCTCGAGTGTGAACCAGCTCCGCGCGGCCGCTGGGTCGGGCCATGCGGGCGCGTCGGGGGTGTGGGCCACTTCCACGGGCGTGCGTGGGCGATGTGGATAAACAAGGCGGTCGGCGAGGTCTGCCAGGTAGAGGTAGGAGTCGATGAGGCGGCCGGTGGCCAACTCGCGCTGAGGTTCCTGCTCTTCGGTATCGGCGAGAGTGCGGGCGTATTCTCGCAGTAGATCATGTATGCGATAGCGGTGGGGGGTGGGTTCTTGGAGGAGATTATGATTCAAAAGGTCTTCGAGTAGATGTTCGGTTTCATCGAGGCTCAGTCCGGTGAGTGATGCTGCCGCATGCAGGCCGAACTCGGAGCCGGTGTGGAGTCCGAGTCGACGGAAGGCGGTCTGTTGCTCGGTGGTCAGCCACCTGTAGGAGAATTCGAAGGTCCGGGCGATTGCGCGGTATCCGTCGCGGAATTCGGCAAGGCGCCGGCTGCTGGAGATCAGCTGGTACGTGAGATCGGAGGTGCTCCAGGAGGGGTGTGAATTCAGTCGGCTGGCCATGATTTCGATGGCGAGGGGTAGATATCCGCAGAGCCGTACAATTTCTGCGACTTCGGAGATGCTTCGCGTGCGCTCGTCGGCAACTCGCTGCCGAAAAAGAGCGATCGCGTCGGGTTCTTGCAGTACATCGAGGGAAAGGTGCCGCAGGCCCGGTAATCCGACGAGGCGTCGGCGGCTCGTCGTAATCACTACGGAGGGGGAGTCGCCTGGCAGAAGGGGGCGGACCTGTTCGGGGCCTGAAGCATCGTCGAGAATGATGAGCAGCCGCCGTTGCGTGAGGAGTGAGCGCCACAGGGCCGTGGATTCGTCGATGTCTTGCGGGATTCGCTGGCTGGGCACACCAAGGATGCGCAGCAGGGCCTGCAGCGCCGCATCGGGAGTCAGGGGTTTGTGAGTGCCGCCGTGTGCCCGCAGGTCCAGATAGACCTGGCCGTCGGGGAAGAGGGGGCGCAGTTCATACGCGACGTGGATGGCGAGAGCGGTTTTGCCCACGCCGGACATGCCGTCGATCGCCTCTAGAGCAATTGTTCCGTGCATGTCATTTTGTGATGCCTTCAAAACCGCATGTATCAGTTCCATCTCGGTGTCCCGGCCGACCAGCTCGACTCGGCGCGGTAAATTCTGGGGTGGAGGCGTGGAATGGAGCTGTAGGTGAGAGTTGGCGCTGCCTGGTATCAGGTCGCCGACGGAGACCTGGCGCAGAATGCTTTGCTGGACATGCCTGAGCCGTTGACCGGGTTCGGAGCCGAGTTCTTCGACAAGCTCGCGTCTGACCTCCTGATAGATACGGAGGGCTTCAGTCGCTCTCCCGCAGCCGTACAGGGCCAGCATGAGATGCTCGGCTATTGCCTCATCCCTGGGGTGTTGACTGGTCAGCAAGGACAGGGAGCCCACGAGGTCGGCGAAGTGCCCGCGTCGGAGTGCGATGCCTGCCCGGACCATGGCCGCGGCGAGATTCCGAAGGATGAGCGCATCGCGGACCTGCTGCGGCCACAACCCGGAGAGCCCGGCGAGTGGCTCGCCCTGCCACACCTCGTCGGCTTCGTCGAGGTGACGAAGAGCCCGGTGGTCGTCGCCGCTGTCGACGAGTGAGCGTGCCTGGGCGATGAGGCTGAGGTATCGGTGGAGGTCAACAGATTGCGGATCGGCCTGGAGGGTGTATGTATGAGCCTGCTGGGTCACTGTTGGGGCATCGAGGTCAACACTGATCCTGCGCCGCAGCCGTGAGACGTAAGTACGGAGATTCTCCCGGGCGCGCTGCGGGAGGGAGTCCTCCCATAGTCGGTGAAGCAGTGTGTCCATCGGCACCGGACGGCCTATGTCGACGGCCAAAGAGGCCAGCACGATGCGTTCTTTGACCGAGCCCAGGGGACGGGGCTGCCCGTCCCACAGTTCGACGGTGCCAAGTATGTGGAACTCCACCAGCGCCCTCCCGCCGGTATTGCTCCCTCAGTTACTTCAGTCATCATGAGAGTGGCATAAGGCCCGGCCTTGCCGCTAGACCGCAGGGGTCACTCTTGTCTGAAATTTGCTGCCTTATGTGACATGTGGGCAGTGTGACGACTAGGCGGGCGGAAGGGGAGCGGTGACGGAGCAGACGCTCATGGAAGCCCTCGCGCTGGCGCTCAGTGGTGGGAGTGAATCCCCAGCCTGGAAGTCGTTGGCCGCATTCCTCCGCCCTGCATGCGCGGCGGACCAGGAGGTGGCGGAGGCATGGCGGCGAGTCCTGGGAAGCGGTGCCGAGGCGGATGATGTGTGGGCGCTGGCGTGTGCCGTGATCCGACACATCGAACGTGACGACGCTTTTGGTGAGAGCCTGCACGGCTGGGTCACCGACGGTCCTGCGAGAGCGGCGGCCATCGCGCGATCGGAGGCGGCCGAACACCGCAACGTCATCGATGGCCGCAGCCAGGTGTGGGGTTCTGTCGTGCAGGCCCGGGATATCGCCGGGGGCATTCATATTCACCAGACACCACCGGCACGGGCCGTGGTTCCGCGTCAGCTACTTCCGGTCCCGGCCCACTTCACTGACCGCGAGGACGTTCTGCGGGTGCTTGCGCGCTTGCGCGCGTCGCGGAACGCCGATGCCCCTCACGTCATAGTGATCAGCGGGCCGGCAGGGGTGGGGAAGACGACGTTGGTCTCCCGCTGGTTACGGGAGCGGGAAGCCGAGTTCCCCGATGGCCAGCTCTATGTGGACCTTCACGGCTTCACCCCCGGCGAACCCGCCAGCCCTGCCGAGGTGCTGGGACATCTGTTGCGGGCATTCGGGCGGACCGAGGTGCCGACCACACTTCCCGAACTGGCGGCGCTCTGGCGTTCGATGACTGCTGACCTCCGCTTTGCCGTCGTGCTTGACAACGCCTTGACCGCAGCGCAGGTGCGCCTTGTGCTGCCGAGTTCCCCCGGGAGTCTGACCGTGGTAACCAGCCGGAACCGGCTGACCGGCCTGGCTGTCGACGGTGCCGCATTTCATCAACTCGGCCTGTTGGACCAAGGATCGGCGGTGGAACTGCTTTCGCGCAGCGTTGGCAGGGAGCGGGTGGACGATGAGCGATCGGCAGCACATGAGGTCGTGATGCTGTGCGCCTGTCTGCCCCTGGCGGTGTGTCTGGCCGCCGCGCGCCTCGCTTCTCGGCCCGAGCGATCCGTGGCTTCCCTGGTTGAGGCGTTGACCAGAGGGCTTGGACCGCTCGGGGCGCTGCGGGTGGAGGGCGCGCGGACCTTGCAGGCGGTGCTCGATGAGTCGTATGGGGTGTTATCGCGCGAGGCCACGGTCGTCTACCGGCGCTTGGGCCTGCTGCCGACCGCAGTCTTCGACACCGCGATGGTGGGCGCCGTATGCGCACTGAGCGAGGTCGAAGCCGACGGACTCCTGGAGACTTTGACAGATATGAATCTCCTCGAGGAGATCGGGGCGCATCATTACCGCTTCCATGACCTCGTGCGTCAGCATGCGGCCCAGCGCGGTCATGAGGAGGTGGCATCGGTCCAGGCGGAGACGGTGCGGCGCTTTGTGGACTGGTGCCTGACCGTAGCGACCTCGGCAGAGGAGGTGCTGACTCCGAGCCACCGCAATCTGGGCCCACGTGAGTACCTGTTCGCGCCCGCGGCTCCCGTTTCCTTCATGGACGAGGGCGCGGCGCTGGCTTGGCTGGGCACGCACAGAGAAGCCCTGATGGGAGCCGTACGCAGTGCCGCGAACGCCGGGTGGGAGACCACCGTCTGGCAGTTGGTGGATGCCATGTGGCCGATGTTCTTGCGCCTGCGGTTGTACGACTCGTGGATCGAGGCCCATGAGCTCGGGCTCCAGGCCGCACGGCGCGCTGGTGACCGACCCGGTGAGGCTCGCATGCTGACCTCTGGTGGCATCGGCCTGCGCAGTGCCGGACGATATGAGGACGCGATCGTGTGGTTCACGCAGGCACTTGATCTCGCCCGCGAGGACGGTAACAGTCGGGATGAGGCTCAGGCGCTCAACGGCTTGGGGAGTTCCTATCGGGGCGCGGGGCGACTCGGCGAGGCCCAGGACTGCTTCTCTCGCGCGCTTGCTCTCCGGGAGGCGATCGGTTATCGGAGAGGCGCTGCGCTGTCGCGGCTGCGGCTTGGCGAGCTTGCCCTCGATGCGGGAGATCACGGCAAGGCGATCGACCACCTCGACCGAGCCCTGACGGAACTCGTCGCCGAAGACGACACCTACGACGCGACACGGGCCCGCTCCCTGCTGGGCTTTGCTCTGGCGAGGCAAGGGCGGCGTGAGAGCGGGGTGCGGGAGTTGAACGCGGCCCTGGAAGATTTCGAAGCATCCGGATCCGACTTCTGGCGCGCCAGGACGCTGGAGATGCTTGGGCAAGTGGCGCACGACGGGGCCGACGAATCGGCGGCCCGGGTCTTCTATGAGCGCTCTCGTGTGATCTATTCCTCCATGAGTCCCATGGACACCAGACGGGTGGAGAGGCGCCTCCGGGAACTTGGTCCAGAGACGCCTCCAGTTGATGCGGAGCAGCATTAGGCTGCCAAGCGTTCCTCCCTCGTAAAGTCCGCCAGCGGCAGGACGAGGAGGCGGCGACGCTCACGCGCCGTATCTGCCGGACCAACGCGTCCTCGTGCGGTGGTCAGAGCGACGGAACGAAGAGTCTGCCAGGGCTGCCCGAGCACGAGTTGGCTGTGCAGGAACGATGCCATGCCCCAGAGTTCCGCTCTTGTCATGATCCGCCCTGGCGCCCTGTCTGGAAGAGCCAGGATTCGCGCGCCGTTCCGGGCGCCGGCCACGCAACCGCCCGTGGTGTCCCGGGCAGCAGCTACGAGGCACCCCGGAAACTGGGAAAGGATGCGGCTCACCCACTGCACGGCGCGACCTGTCTGTTCCGGCCGTTGAAGACCGACCACGTCGCCGGCCGCGGACAACAGTGAGTCCCGCGGGCCACCCAGACCCACGCTCAAGTGAACGTCCGTGGGATCCGACCCGCCGTGCCACGCCCCGAACAAGGTCCGGGATATTTCCGCACGCGATGTGCCGGTCACATCCGAGACCATGGACAGCGGCCAGCGCCGCACTGTGTAGCGTCGGCGTTCCGCCAGGTGTGTTGCTTCCAGGGTCGTGAGTTCGGGGCGGGCGAGCCTCGATGACGGCATCCGCCAATCGTCCTGGCCACCCGCCCATACCGCGGCGACCGCACAGGCTGTCATGCCGCTGCTCCCTCGATCCACCCTGTCCATGAGTCCAAAGGCTCCGGCTTCGGGGCGGGTTCGGTCAGCGGCTGGTAGGCAGGCTGCCCGATTCCCAGGCGGTGGTACATCAGCCTGCGGATGTGCTGATGGAAACGCCCCGGCTCGGAGGAAATCCGTCCGGCAGCCGCTTCGTACTCTTCGCGCCGGTATTCCGCGGCCGCGTAGTGAAGTTGCTCCTCCAGGGGGTGGCCCGGGGAAAGCACCGGCGCGGTCGTCGCGAGAGCAGCGGCCGGTGAGGCATGGTGCACCTCGGCGTACGGGAAGCGGGCCAGCACGATGGGAACCGGCATGAGCGTGGCGTACGAGGTGAGCGAGCCATGGTCGCCTACGACCCAGTCCGCGGCGGCCAGCAGTGCCCGCCAGTCGACCTCCGGTGGTACCAGAGCGAGCCCGCGCCGACGGTATTTCGAGAGCCAGGCATGAACCTGCCACCTGCCGTGGCCCGCCCATATGTTGGGGTGAGTGAGAACCGCCGTGCGGTACTTCTCGGCTGGTAGTTCGCTGAGCAGGCGGGGCAGCAGCGCGTCGAAGCCGCCGAATGAAGCCGAAGCGCCCCACGTACTGGCCACCACCACCAACTTCTGCCCTTCGTCCAGCCCAAGGGCCGCACGATACGCATCCCGGTGCGGAAGGCTGGCGAGGAGCCGGTCGTAGGACGGGTCTCCGACTACCGATGCCACCGGCAGAGCCTCGGGACAGCTGCGTGACAGCGTCTCGAGCTCGTCGCGGTGGGCGACTCCCAGCACCGCCGGAAGTACCTTTCCATCCCGGGTGAGATTGTCCCGCCCCAGCATGCCGGGCGGCCGTTCACTCGCGTCGGTGCCGTGCCAGACACGTTGCAGTTTGATGTGTCCCGCGCCGTGAGAGAGCAGGATCAAAGGCGCGCGTACTTGGTCGATGTGTTCCCAGCCGGCGGCCAGAGCGAGGTCGAACTCGGACCTCGCAGCCTCCTGCCAGGGCAGCACCGGGCTGCCGAGGCGCTGCAGGAATCGGGTCACTCCCTCACCGAACGCGTGCGGCGCCACGGTGAAGAAGACCTCGACGCGCATGTCCGCTTCCAGCAGCGAGAAGACGTCGAGCAGTCGCTGCCCAAAGGTGAGCGTCTGTACGACGACGAGTACCTTCTTGCAGCCGCGAACAGTGAGCCACGGCTCGCGGTCTAAGTGAACGGACCCTGTGAGGCCGAATGTCGTTGACATGGGTTCCCCCCTTGAGATCGCCCGGACCCCCGTGATCCGGGCTGTGCGGCCGCACATCCGCCGACAGGGTGGGCGTTGTGACCGGCCGTGTAGGGGCCTGCCCGCAAGGGTGGACAGAACCCTTGCAGAAACCTTGCAGACTGCCGTGGGCGCCTCGCGGCGGCCCGGAACCGTGGATCGATTGGCGCGGACACCGGAGCCTGCTCGCGCAGCGGTAGCGTCCGGCATTGCACTGACGGACCGGACCGCCAAGGATGTGACGGGTGAGCGACAAAGAACTTCTGGCCCAGCGATTCGAGGAGCACCGCTCCCATCTGCGCGCGGTGGCCTACCGCATGCTGGGCTCGCTCAATGAAGCCGACGACGCCGTCCAGGAGACCTGGCTGAAGCTGAGCCGTTCCGATGTCTCCGAGGTGCGGAACCTGGGTGGCTGGCTGACCACCGTGGCGGGCCGGGTGTGTCTGGACATGCTGCGCTCCCGCAGTTCGCGGCGGGAGGAGCCGCTGCCGGAGCAGCAGGACGGTCCCATCCGGCTGCCCGATCCGGTGGTCAGCGGCCCGGGCGGGGTGGATCCCGAGCAGGAGATGCTGGTGGCCGACTCCGTCGGCATCGCCCTGATGATCGTGCTGCAGACCCTCTCGCCCGCCGAGCGGCTCGCGTTCGTGCTGCACGATCTGTTCGCCGTGCCCTTCGACGAGATCGCCCCCATCCTGGGCCGTACCTCCGCGTCCACCCGGCAGCTCGCCAGCCGCGCCCGCCGCCGGGTGGAGGGGGCCGCGCCTGCCGCCGACACCGATCTCGCCCGTAAGCGCGAGGTGGTGGACGCGTTCCTCACCGCCTCGCGCGGTGGGGACTTCGACGCCCTGCTGGCCGTCCTCGACCCCGATGTCGTGGCCCGCTCCGACGGCGGCACTCTGCGGCCGAGCCTGCTGCGGCGCGGCGCGGCGGATGTGGCCTCGCAGGCCATCACCTTCGCGCGAATCGCGGAGGCCGCGCGCCCGGTGCTGATCAATGGCTCGCCCGGGGTGGTCTCGGTCGCGGAGGGGCGCGTGGTGTCGGTCATGGCGTTCACGATCCGGGGCGGCCGGATCACCGCCCTCGACATCCTCACCGACCCCGAGCGCATCGCGGGGATGGACCTGGACGCGCTGAGCGGCTGATCCGTACGCGCACCGCCTGTGGCAGGAGCCGTGCCAGGTCATCGACGTACGACGTGATGACGGTGACTTGGCCCTGCCGCAGGAGCGACCTCCTGGAGCCGTGTGATGTGGCCGGTGTGCAGCTCCAGGTGGGTGCCGGTGAAGCGGCTGCGCATGCGGCGGTCGTGGGTGACGGTGACGACCGCGCCCGAGTAGTTCGTCAGGGCTCCTTCCAGCTCTTCGACGAGGGCGGGGGACAGGTGGTTGGTGGGCTCGTCGAGCAGCAGCAGATCGGCGGGGTCGGTCACCAGGCGGGCCAGTTCGATGCGGCGCCGTTGCCCGTAGGACAGCTCGCCCACCTTCAGCCGCAGGTCGGCCCGGCTGAACAGGCCGAGTGAGAGGAGGGCGTCGGTGTGGTCGCCCGGGTCGCCCGCCCGGCCGTGGGCGAAGGCCTGCGGCACGGTCAGACCGGGCGGCCACGGGGTGGCCTCCTGCCGCAGATGCGCGATGCGGCCGTGCGTACGCACCGTCCCGGTGTCCGGGCGCAGTTCGCCGGACAGGACCCGCATGAGCGTCGTCTTTCCCGCTCCGTTGGGCCCGGTGATCAGCAGCCGCTCCGCGCCCCCGATCCGCAGCGACGGCACCCGCAGCCGGTCCCCGACGCGGATGTCGGTGAGCTCGGCCGCCACCTGTGGCGATGTGCCGTCGGCGGTGGTGATAGGGGCGGCGAACACCAGCGGGTCGGGCGGCGGGGCGACGGGATGGTCGCTGAGGCGCTCGACGCGTTCCTTGGCGTTGCGGATACGGACCATCGCACCGTGGCCGCGGCCACGGGCGCGGAAGCCCCCGTGGCCGAACACGGAGAGCGGCACTTTGCGGGGGATCGCGTCAAGGCGGGCCACATTCGAGGCGGCCAGCTTCTCGTTGCGGGCCAGCTCGGCACACCAGTCCTCGTACTCCCGCAGCCGGCGCCGGCGCTCGGCGGCCTTCGCGGCGAGGTAGCCGTCGTACCCGTCGCCGTAGCGCGCCACCTTGCCCTCGCCGACTTCCAGGATCGTGGTGGTGACCCGCTCCAGGAACACCCGGTCATGGGTGACCGCGAGCACGGTGCCGCGATGCGCCCGCAGATGTGCCTCCAGCCAGGCCACGGCCGAGTCGTCCAGATCGTTGGTCGGCTCGTCCAGCAACAGCAACTCCGGACGCGACGCCAAGGTGGCGGCCAGCGCAAGCCGCGAGCGCTCGCCACCGGACAGCGTGCCGAGCGCCCTGCCGCGGTCCAGGCCCGGCAGGCCGAGCCCGTGCAGGGCGATGTCCACCCGGGCGTCCGCCTCGTATCCGCCGCGCGCCTCGTACCGGGCCACCAGCCCGGCGTAGGTGTCCAACGCCGCCGCGAGCTCCGCACCCGCCAGGCCGCGCAGCCCGGCCTCGGCGCGGCGCAGCCGCGATTCGAGATCGCGCAGATCGGCGAGGACCACATCGACGGCGTCCTGGACACTGGCCTCGGGCGGCAGGTCGAGAGACTGGGCGAGATGGCCGACGCCGCCGGGCGCCACCACGGTCAGCTCGCCGTTGTCGGGCCGGTCCTGCCCGGCGAGGAGCCTCAGCAACGTGGATTTCCCCGCCCCGTTGTCGCCGATGATTCCGGCCTTCTCGCCCGGCTTGACGGTGAAGGACACATCGTCCAGCACCACGTGGTCGTCGTAGCGGCGGGTGACGTTCTGAAGAGTGAGTTGTGCGGCAACCATGGAGGAGTCCCCTGTTCTCGGCCATGCCGATAAGAACGGGCAGATGGACACATCCGCGTACGCCGGGACATCCCGCCGCATGCCGGGCATGCGGCATCGCGAGAGTGGCGGAAGAAGCGCGGATGAGAACGCGCGACGACGGAGCAACGCTCAACGCGGTCGCGCGGGGACTGTCACAGAGAACCCATGCGCAGCACCATACCCGGGAGGCGGCGGCCCCACACCTCATTTTCAGCCGTCGGTCATTGGGAGAGCCATCGGGAGAGGAGCCGGGAGAGGCGGCCCCCTGGTGGCGCCGAAAAACGGGGGCTTAGCATAGGCCCCTGGCATGGACACCATCACTCTCTGGGCATTCGTCGCGCTCGCCGGGGCCGCGACCCTCGTCGGCTTCTCGAAAACCGCCGTCAGCGGCGCCAACACGGTCAGCCTCGCGGTCTTCGCGGCCGTACTCCCGGCCCGCGAGTCGACCGGGGTACTGCTCCCGCTGCTCATCGTCGGCGACGTGTTCGCCGTCTACACCTACCGCCGCCACGCCGACTGGGCCACGCTGGTGCGGCTGTTTCCCGCGGTGGCCGCCGGGGTGGTGGCGGGCACGGTGTTCATGCTGTGGGCCGACGACGCCGCGGTGCGCACCTCGATCGGGGGGATTCTGCTGCTGATGGCCGGGGTCACGGTGTGGCGGCGGCGTGCGGCCGGGAAGGCGGACGAAGCGGGGAAAGAGGCATCCGCGGCAGGGGAGGGGCAGGGCAGCGCGCGGCTCAAGGCCGGGTCGTACGGCGTGCTCGGCGGCTTCACGACCATGGTGGCCAACGCGGGCGGCCCCGTGATGTCGATGTATCTGCTCTCCGCGGGCTTCCGGAAGCTCGGTTTCCTGGGCACCTCGGCGTGGTTCTTCCTGATCGTCAACGTCGCCAAGGTGCCCTTCAGCGTCGGCCTCGGCCTGATCGACGGAGACTCGCTGCTGCTGGACGCGGCGCTGGTCCTGTTCGTCATACCCGGGGCGTTCCTGGGCAAGGCGGTCGTGGGCCGGATCAACCAGCGGCTCTTCGAGCGGCTGGTGATCGCGGCCACCGTGGTGGGCGGCGCCCAACTGCTGCTGCGCTGAGCCGACGCTACGACCCGCCGTGTTGCGACCCGCCAAGAGCCCGCTACGAGCCCGCTATGAGGCCGCTCGTGACTCGATGAGCGCGGCGAGGCCGTCCAGGACCCGTGCCAGGCCGAAGCGGAAGGCGTATTCGGGGTTGTACGGGCTCTGGTGGGCCTCGCCCGCGGCGCTGCCCACCCGGGCCGCGAGGGGATAGCGCTCGGCGTCGAAGACCTTGGCCAGCAGGGGTGCGTGGGCCTCCCACCACTGCGCGTCGGACATCGCGCTGTCCCGGCCGGCCGCCTGGGCGTCCAGTTCGGCGCGGGCCGTGGCGCGGACGAAGTCGAGCAGGAAGGTGAGCGCGGCGTCGATCTCGATGTCGTCCAGGCCCAGGCCCTCGAAGGCGGCCAGTTCGTGCTCGTACTTGGCGATGACGCCGGGGCCGAGCGGCGGGCGGGTGGCGGGCAGGGTCGCCACCCAGGGGTGGCGGCGGTACAGCTCCAGGTTCTCCCGGGCGACGGCCTCGACCCTGGCGCGCCAGGGCGCGCGCGGCGTCGGCAGCGGCGCGGCGCGCTCCATCTCCAGATAGGCGGTGTCCAGCATGAGGTCGAGCAGTTCGGCCTTGGCGGGGACGTACGTATAGAGGGTCATCGGTGTGACGCCGAGCCGCTGGGCCACGCCCCGCATGGTCAGCGCCTCCAGGCCGCCGGAGTCGGCGAGCGCGATGGCGGCCTGGACGACGGCGTCGACGCTGAGGCCCTGCTTGGGGCCGCGGCGGGGTGGCGCGTCCGCGGGGGCGGGCTCGCGCCACAGCAGTTCCAGGGTGCGGGCCGGGTCGCCCGCGCCGCTGCGTTCCTTGGCCATCGGTACCGTTCACCGTTCCTTGTCGTCCGAGCTGTGCTCTGCTCCTCCGGCGCTATTTTGTCGCGCGGTTACTCCGTACGTTGTATAGGGTACGGCGTACCCTGTTTTCTGTTCCAGGAGGAGTAGCCGTGAACGCCACGTCCGGACCCCGCCCGGCCGACAGCCACCATCTGATCCAGGTCCGCGGAGCCCGAGCGAACAACCTCAAGGACGTCTCCCTGGACATCCCCAAGCGCAGGCTCACGGTCTTCACCGGAGTGTCCGGGTCCGGGAAGTCCTCGCTGGTGTTCGGCACCATCGCCGCCGAGTCGCAGCGCCTGATCAACGAGACGTACACGGCCTTCATCCAGTCGTTCATGCCGAACCTGAGCCGCCCCGACGTGGACGGGCTGCACAATCTGAGCGCCGCGATCGTCGTCGACCAGGAGCGGATCGGCGCCAACTCGCGCTCCACCGTGGGCACCGCCACCGACGCCTACACCATGCTGCGGATCGTCTTCAGCCGCGTCGGCACCCCGCATATCGGGACGTCCTCGGCCTTCAGCTTCAACACCCCCGAGGGCATGTGTCCGGCCTGCGAGGGGCTCGGCCAGGTGTCGAAGATCGACGTCGACCAGCTGGTGGACCGCGAGCTCTCGCTGAACGAAGGGGCCATCACCGTCCCGAGCTTCGGCGTGGACACCTGGTACTGGCAGGTCATGGCCCAGTCCGGCTTCCACGACCCGGACAAGAAGCTCAAGGACTTCACCGAGCAGGAGTGGACGGACTTCCTCCACAAGGAGTCCACCAAGGTCAAGGTCGGCTCCATCAACGTCACCTACGAGGGCCTTGTCACCAAGATCCAGCGGCTCTATCTCACCAAGGACCGCGAGTCGATGCAGGCCCATATCCGCGCCTTCGTGGACCGGGCCGTCGTCTTCGCCGACTGCCCGGACTGCGGCGGCACCAGGCTGAGCGCCGCCGCGCTGTCCTCGACGATCGGCGAGGTCAACATCGCCCAGTGCTCGGCCATGCAGATCAGCGACCTCGCCGAGTTCATACGGTCCATCGACGACCCGTCGGTGGCCCCGCTGCTGGGCAATCTGCGGCATCTGCTGGATTCGCTCGTCGAGATCGGGCTCGGCTATCTGAGCCTCGACCGCGCCTCCGCCACCCTCTCCGGCGGCGAGGCACAGCGGGTCAAGATGGTGCGCCACCTCGGCTCCAGCCTGACCGATGTGACCTACGTCTTCGACGAGCCGACCGTCGGGCTGCACCCCCACGACATCCAGCGGATGAACGACCTGCTGCTGCGGCTGCGCGACAAGGGCAACACGGTGCTGGTCGTCGAGCACAAGCCCGAGGTGATCGCGATCGCCGACCATGTCGTGGACCTCGGCCCAGGGGCGGGTACCGGCGGCGGCGAGATCTGCTACAGCGGGGACATCGCCGGGCTGCGCGCCTCCGCCACCCTCACCGGGCGCCATCTGGAACACCGGACGCGGCTGCGCGAGACCGTACGCACCCCGCGTGGGCGGCTGACCATCAAGGGCGCGGATCTGCACAACCTGAAGAGCGTCGACGTGGACATCCCGACCGGGGTGCTGACCGTGGTCACCGGCGTGGCCGGTTCGGGCAAGAGCTCGCTGATCCACGGCTATCTGGCCGAGCGGGACGGGGTGGTGGTGGCCGACCAGTCGCCCATCCGCGGTTCGCGCCGCTCCAACCCGGCCACGTACACCGGGCTGCTCGGCCCGATCCGCACCGCCTTCGCCAAGGCCAACGGCGTCAAGGCGGCGCTGTTCAGCGCCAATTCGGAGGGCGCCTGCCCCAAGTGCAACGGCATCGGGCTCATCTACACCGATCTGGCGATGATGGCCGGGGTGGCCTCGGTGTGCGAGGAGTGCGAGGGCAAGCGGTTCACGCCCGAGGTGCTGACGTACGTGCTGCGCGGCAAGAACATCAGCGAGGTGCTGGGCATGTCGGTGGCGGAGGCGCACGAGTTCTTCCCCTCGGGGCAGGCGCACACCGTGCTGGGGCGGCTGGTGGACGTCGGGCTGAGCTATCTGCGGCTCGGCCAGCCGCTGAACACCCTCTCCGGCGGTGAGCGCCAGCGGCTCAAGCTGGCCATCCACATGGCCGAGCAGTCCTCGACGTACATCCTGGACGAGCCGACCACCGGACTGCACATGGCGGACGTCGACAAGCTGCTGGCCCTGCTGGACCGGCTGGTCGACGACGGCAACACGGTCATCGTCATCGAACACCACCAGGCCGTGATGGCCCACGCCGACTGGCTCGTCGACCTCGGCCCGGGCGGCGGCCACGACGGGGGACAGGTGGTGTTCACCGGGACCCCCGCCGACCTGGTGGCCGGCGCGGACACGCTGACCGCCCGCCATCTGCGGGAGTACGTGGGAGGCTGATGCTCCGACGTGGTCAGCGCGGGGCGGTGAGCCGGAGCCGGTAACGGACCGCGGGCCGCCCGTTCAGCTCGATGTCCTCCACGGCCGTGAACCCGCTGCGCCGGAGCACGGTCGTGGAGGCCTGGTTGTCGAGCGTGGCCGCCGCGATGAGGGCCGAGAGCCCGTACGAGTCCGCGGCCAGCCGGCACACCTGCGCCACCGCGGCCGTCGCGACACCCCGGCCCGTGGCCCGCTCGCCGACGCGGTAGCCGAGCTCGGCGGTGCCTTCCAGGACGTCCACCAGATTCACCCGGCCGACCAGCTCTCCCGCCTCGTCCAGAACCACATGGAAGTGGCACAACCCGGCCTCCTGCTCATCGAGCCGGAGCTGGTGGAGGGAGGCGAACTCCGTGAAATACGAGTCGCCCCGGTCCGGGATGGACCGCGCGAAGTAGGCCCTGTTCTCCCGTTCGAAAGCCAGCAGGGCGGGTGCGTGGTCCGCCCGAAGCCGCTCCAATCTGACCGTGATCATGTCCGCGAGCATACGGGGCCGGGGCCGGGGCCGGGGCCGGGGCCGTGCCGTGCTCAGTGCCGGTGGTCTGCCGGCGTCGTATTCGGCGCGTTCTTCGCGCGCTGGGGAGCGGCCATGGCCGTCATGTCGAGGAGCGTCATCGCGTCGTAGTCCGGGGTGCCCGGCTCGGCGATGTACACGCCCAGGCGCTGACCGGGGGTCCCCTCCAGGTGCATGGCCTGGAAACCGAGGGTCATCTCGCCGACGTGCGGATGGTGGAAGGTCTTGCGCGTGGCGGCCCTGCGGCCCTTGACCTCGTAGCGCTCCCACAGGGTCGCGAAGTCCGGGCTTTTCAGCAGCAGCTCGCCGACGAGGCCCGCCAGGTCGGGGGCGTCGGGGTCGGTCCCGGCCAGGGCGCGCAGCCGGGCCACGCAGCCACGGATCTGGTTCTCCCAGTCGGCGAAGATCTCGCGGGCGGCCGGGTGCAGAAAGAGATAGCGGGCCAGGTTGCGCTGTTTGGCGGGCCAGTCGCCGATGCCTGCGTACAGCGCCAGCCCGCCGGGGTTGCAGGCGAGCAGATCGAGGGTGCGGCTGGCGACATAGGCCGGGTTGGGGCGCATGGTCTCCAGCAGCAGCTTGAGCTGCGGCCGTACGGTGCGGGTGGGGGCGGCCGGGAGCTCGGGCGCGTACCGGGCGGCGCGGGCGGCGAGCTCGCGCAGATGGTCGCGCTCGTCGTCGTCCATGCGCAGGGCGCGGGCGAGGGCGTCGACCACGGAGGGGCTGGGCCTGGTCTCCTTGCCGCGCTCCAGACGGGTGTAGTAGTCGATGCTGACGCCGGCGAGGGCGGCGAGCTCTTCGCGGCGCAGACCGGGAGTGCGGCGCAGACCGGGGCCGGCGGTCAGACCGACCTGGTCGGGGGTGATCTGGGTGCGCCGGGCGCGCAGAAACCGCCCCAGCTCCGTACCACTGTTGCTGCCGCTGCCGCTGCCGCTGCCGCTGCCGCTGCCGCTGCCGCCAGTGCTGTGCTGCTGCTCACCTGCCATGTCGTCCAGTCTCACAGTGAGCGGGCCCGGACGGGAGCCGAGTGGGGGGCCGTGTCACACCCTGGAACGGCGCTCCCCGGCTCCCCGGCTCCCCGGCTCAGGCCGGTGCCGGGCCGGTGCTGCGGCGGACGACCAGCTCCGTGGGGATGTCCACGCGGACCCCGGGCTCGGGCGCCCGGTGCAGCTGGTCCAGCATCAGGGCCAGACAGCGGCGGCCGACCTCGGCGAAGTCCGTACGGACCGTGGTCAGCGGCGGCAGCAGATGCGCGGCCTCGGGGATGTCGTCGTAGCCGACCACGCTGACGTCCTCGGGCACCGGGCGCCCGGCCTCGTGCAGCGCGCGCAGCACGCCCACCGCCATCTGGTCGTTGGACACGAAGACCGCGGTGACCTCCGGTCGCTCGGCCACCCGGCGGCCCAGCTCATAGCCGGAGTCCGCGCTCCAGTCGCCGAACAGCGGCTCGGGTGCGACGGCCCCCGCGTCCTTCAGGGCCGCCCGCCAGCCGTCGAGGCGGGCCTCCGCCGCGATCCAGCCGACGGGGCCCGCGATATGCCAGACCGTACGGTGGCCGAGGCCCAGCAGATGCTCGGTGGCCTGGCGGGCGCCGGACGCCGAGTCCCCGGCGACGACCGGGACCCGCTCCCCGAAGCTCTTGTCGAGGGTGACCAGCGGAATGTCATGGCCCGACTCGACCACGGCCTGGCCCACTGCACGCTGCGGCGCGATGGCGATCACCCCGTCCGCGCCCTCGCCGAGCAGCCGGTCCAGCGCGCCCGCCACGGACGCCTGGTCGGTGGCGGTCAGCGCGATCGTACTGACCAGGTAACCGGCGGACTGGGCCGCCTCGTTGATGCCCGCCAAGGTGGCGGCCGGGCCGAAGCGGGTCGCGTCGAAGGAGATCACGCCGAGCATCCGGCTGCGCCCGCTGGCCAGTGTGCGGGCGCTTGCGGTCGGGCGGTAGCCCAGCTCCCGCATCGCGGCCCGCACCCGCTCGCGGGTCTCCTCCCGGACGCTCGGGTGGTCGTTGAGCACCCGCGAGACGGTCTGGCCCGACACCCCCGCGAGCCGGGCGACGTCCGCCATCAGAACCCGGGAGCCGGCCGTCCCCCGGCGGCGCCTGGTCCGGACGGGCTCCGCCATACCGGGACTTCCTTCCTGCCTGCTCCCCTGCCTGCTGTGTCTGCCTTACACCCTAGCCAGCTAGGCCCCCGGCAGCCGGTGGCGGGCGAGGGCTTCGCGCTGGGGCGGGGTCAGCCACTCGGGCCGGGCGGCGACGGCGTACGTGTCGGGGGCGGTGCGCCGGAGCGCGACGGCGGAGCTGACGTCCGGGTGCTCCTCGGCCGCGCGCAGCGCGTCGGCGAGGCGGTCCGGGGGCCAGTCCAGCGCGGTGGCCAACTGGTCCGCGGTGAGCGGCGCGCCGGTGTGGACGAGCGCCGCGAGCACGGTCAGTACGTCGGCGGCCAGGGCGGCGTCGGGGCCGCCGGACATGTTGTCGCTGAGGCCGGCGAAGAACTGGCGCATCTGGTCCAGCCGGGCGCCGGCGGGCGTTCCGGCGTCGAAGAGGTCGACCCCACGCCGCGCGGTCCGAACCCACATCTCGGTCGTATAGGCGCTCGTTATCCACGACCGGATCCAGACGTCGTCGTCGATGACGTACAGCTCGCGCCGCCCGCCTGGGGCGCGTTCGCGGCGTATCAGCTCCAGCCCCTCGAGATAGCCGATGGCCTTGGACACCGACGCGGGGCTGACCCGCAGCTGCCGGACCAGCTCGGCCGAGCCCAGCCGGCCGGAGTCGGTGGTGAACAGCCGGGCGAACACGCGGGCCACCATGCGGGTCAGCCCCGTCTGCACCATCAGCCCCGCGAACTCCTCGGCGAAGTCGCGTACCGCCTCGGGGTCGCGCCCGTCGGCGCTGAGGGCGGCCGGGGGCTCCGGGCGCGGGGGCGGCCCGGGGCGGCGCGAACGCCGCTCGGTGGCCCGATGGGCCCGGTCGGCCCGGTAGCCGTCGGGTCCGCCGTTACGGGCCACCTCCCGGCTGATGGTCGACGTCGGCCGGCCGAGCCGCCGGGCGATCTCGGCGTAGCCGAGTCCCTCGGCGAGCCCCGAGGCGATGTCCTGGCGGTCCCCGTGGGTCAGCCTGCCTCCCGGCATCGGTGCGCCTCCCGTGGTTGTCGATGGCCGGTCCAGTATGCGTTCACGGTCAGCTCATTGCAACGAGGGATCCAGAAGTGCGTTGCATTTGCCTTCAATTTCATTGCAACACCCCTTGGGGGATGGGTAGTTGGTGTTGACGATTTATGAAACGCAACGTAGCTTTCGTGTCGTTCAAACGCATTGAGTGAGGTGACATGAAGACGGCGGTACGCGAAGAAGTCGCGCTCGACGTCGACGGGCTGCGTATGCGGTACGGCTCGGTCGACGTCCTGCGCGATGTGACGTTCCAGGCGCGCCACGGGGAGGTGTTGGCGCTCCTCGGGCCGAACGGGGCGGGCAAGACCACCACCATCGAGATCCTGGAAGGCTTCCGGGCGCGATCGGCGGGCCGCGTCCAGGTGCTCGGCGCGGATCCGGCGCAGGGCGACGAGCGGTGGCGGGCGCGGGTGGGGGTGGTCCTGCAGTCCTGGCGGGACCACGGCAAGTGGCGGGTCCGTGAACTCCTCGCCCACTTGGGCGGCTACTACGCCGCGTACTCCACCGCGGCGATCCGCCGGCCGTGGGACCCGGACGAACTCGTCGCGGCGGTCGGCCTGACCGAGCACGCGGGCAAGAAGATCAAGACGCTGTCCGGCGGTCAGCGGCGCAGACTGGACGTGGCCATCGGCATCGTGGGCCGCCCCGAGCTGCTGTTCCTCGACGAGCCCACCACGGGATTCGACCCCGAGGCCCGGTATGAGTTCCACGACCTCGTCCACGGCCTCGCCGCGGACCACGCGACCACGATCCTGCTCACCACCCACGACCTGGACGAGGCGGGCAAGCTCGCCGACCGCGTTCTGATCCTGGCCGGCGGGCGGATCATCGCGGACGGCTCGGTGGACGAGCTGGCGCGGCGGATCGCGGGCGAGGACGAGGTGCGCTGGACGCGGGGCGGTGAGCGCTTCACGGCGTCAACCGCCGATTCCACCGCCTTCGTACGTGGGCTGTTCGGCCGGTACGGCGAGGCGATCGGTGAACTCGAGGTACGTCGCGCCTCGTTGGAGGACACCTACCGGGCGCTGGTCCGGCAGAGCGAGGACGCGGCGGGGCATGAGTCGACGGGGGCGGGCCGATGAACCCCGGAACCGCGGCGCTGCGGGCGGGCTGGAGCCGCGGCGTGATCGAACTGCGGCAGTCGTTCACCAACGGCGCCGAGCTGCTGTCCCATCTGCTGTGGCCGGTGCTGATGCTGACCGCCATGTACTTCATGCGGGACACCACACTGGGCGGCGGACTCCTGCTCGGCAGCATGGCCCTGCCCAGCATCCTGGGGATGAACGCGGCGCTCGGCATGGTCACCATGAGCCAGCTGCTCACCGCCGACCGCGAGGACGGAACCCTGCTGCGCGCCAAGGCCACCCCGCACGGAATGCGCGGCTACCTCGTCGGCAAGGTCGTCTCGGTGGCCGGCGGACTCCTCGCCGACCTCGCCATCCTGCTCCTCCCCGGGCTGCTGCTCATCGACGGCCTGGCGGTCGGCAGCACGGGCTCCTGGCTGACGGTGGCCTGGGTGCTGGCCCTGGGCATGGCGGCGACCCTGCCCCTCGGCGCGGTGCTGGGCTCGGTGTTCCCCAGCGCGCGGGGCCAAGGCCTGGTCCAGGTGCCGGTCCTGGGCCTGATGGCGATCTCCGGCATCTTCTACCCGGTCACCGCGCTGCCGGAGTGGCTGGAGTGGATCGCTCAGGCGTTCCCGATCTACTGGCTCGGTCTTGGCATGCGGTCGGCCCTGCTGCCGGACGCCGCAGTCGACATCGAGATCGGGGACTCCTGGCGGCACCTGGAGACCGTCGGAGTGCTGGGGGCCTGGGCCGTGCTCGGCCTCGCCGTGGCCCCGGTCGTACTGCGGCGGATGGCGCGCCGGGAGTCGGGGTCGGGCGTGGCCGAGCGCCGCGAGAAGGCGCTGCGGCGGGTCGGATGAGACGGGCGCCGGGTGGCCGCGCGCGGGTCTGTCGTCAAAGGGGGCGTCCGGCCGCGAGCGGCGTCTGGTCGGGGGCACCTCCCAGCGGTAGCTGGGGGCGGCTGATGTCACTGCGGCGTCGGGAGCAGGGCGCCCCCTTTGACGACAGGCCCTACGGCTTCTCGCCCACCCGGTCGCGGAGGTCGCCGGGGCCGCCGGGGTCGCCGAGAGGAGGCCGCCCGGCGGTGGCGGAACGCGGCTCGGTGCCGGCCGGGCGCATGGCCGTGGCGCGGATCAGCCAGGCCGTCGTGGCCAGGCAGATCGCCGAGACCGCGGCCAGGATGAGCGGCACCGACCGGATGCCGGACAGTTCGATGGCCTTGCCGAGCGCCGGGCCCGCGGCCACCCCGCCGACCATGGACGCCGCGATGACCAGCGCCCCGGCCCGGCGGGCGCGCGGGGCCGCGTCGTTCAGCCAGGGCAGGCCGGTCGGGAAGATCGGCGCGATGAACAGGCCGACGCCCGCGTAGGCGTACGGGGCCAGCGCGGGCACCGCGGCGAGCAGCAGGCATGCGGTCATGCCCGCGCAGCTGACCACGATGATCGACCGGGCGGGCCAGCGCAGCGCGAGCGGCGCGACCAGGAAACGGCCGACCGTCATCATCAGCCAGTAGACGGAGGTCGCGGAGGCGGCGGCGGTCGCGCCGTAGCCGACGGTCTCCAGGTGGGTGGGCTCCCAGCCGCCGACACCCGCCTCGATGCCGACATGCAGGACGTACAGGAGCACGAAGGCGCCCAGCACGGTGGCCAGGCTGCGGGACCGCGCCCGCGCCCGCCGCGCGTCCATGCCCGCGCTGTCGTCCGCATCCGCGGCCTCGTCTGCTTCCGCGGCCTCGTTCGTACGCGGGGGAGCCTCGTCCCGCACCCCTGCCAGGCACAGCAGCAGCGGCAGGGTCAGGGCGGCGAAGCCGAGGAAGACGGCGGTGTAGTGCTCCGCCCCCACCAGGCCGATCAGCGCCGGGCCGAGGATCGCGCCGATGCCGAAGTGGGCGTTGAGGATGTTGAGCATGGCGGTGCTGCGGCGCCCGAACCCGACGGCGAACAGCTGGTTCAGGCCGTAGTCGATGCCGCCGAAGCCGAGCCCGGCCACCAGCGCCATGGCGAGGGCGGCGGGCCACGTGGGCGCGAGGGCGAAACCGGCCGCGCCGACGGCCATCAGCAGATACGAGCCGCCGAGCAGCTTGCGGTTGCCGATCCGGGAGGCGGGCTCGGCGGGGTCGGCGTGGCCGAAGAGCCGGTCGAAGACGAGGACGCCCGCGACACCCCCGACGAAGTGGGCGCTGAGACCGAGTCCGGCGGTGGAGGGGGAGAGGCCGAACTCGTCGCGGAAGACGGGAATCGACGGTCCGTAGAGCGCCTGCAGCGCGCCGATCAGGATGAATCCCACGCAGGACGCGACCACGGCGGCGCGGCTGAACAGCGGGGTCCGGGCAGCGGTCCGGGCAGCGGTCCGGCCGAGGGTCCGGTCTGCGGTCCGGTCGGCGGGTCGGGGGAGCGGAGGCGTGCTCGGAGGCTTGTCCACGACGGGAGTGTTACCGCTAACATTCCGCCCGTCAAGGCATTTGCCGCGGTGCGGTGCCCGCTGCCCGGGACGGGCCCTCGCCCCTCGGCCCCCTCGCACACGTTTGCGCCGCCGACCGCCTCGGGTAAAGTGATCGCGGCTTCAGTAGCAAACGACCGAGGAGGTGAGACCCATTACCGCTGTGTCAGGTCGGGTGCTCTCATCTCACGGCCGTGCGGTCCCTCAGGGATAGGTGACCGCGGGAGCGCCCCAAGGCGTTCCGAAAGGCTCCCATGTCGGTCTCACCGTCACTTCTTCCCCTCTCCGCCATCGTCACCAGGCTCCGCGCCGTCGGCTGTGTCTTCGCCGAGGACGAGGCGCGACTGCTCGTCACCACGGCCCGCACCCCCGATGAACTCGCCGTCATGGTCGACCGGCGCGTGGCGGGGCTTCCCCTGGAACACGTCCTCGGCTGGGCGGAGTTCCACGGTCTGCGGATAGCCGTCGACCACGGCGTCTTCGTACCCCGCCGGCGCACCGAATTCCTCGTCGACCAGGCCGTCGGCCTCGCCCGGCCAGGGGCCGTCGTCGTCGACCTGTGCTGCGGCACGGGCGCGGTGGGCGCCGCGCTGCTCGCGGCGCTGGGCCCGGTTTCCCCAGTCGAGCCGGGTCCGGTTTCCCCGGTCGAGCTGTACGCGGCCGACATCGAGCCCGCCGCGGTGCGCTGCGCCCGGCGCAACATCCCCGCCGACAAGGGCCGGGTGTACGAGGGCGACCTCTACGAGCCGCTGCCCGCCGCGCTGCGCGGGCGCGTCGATGTCCTGGTCGCCAACGCCCCCTACGTACCCACCGACGCCATCCGCCTGCTGCCCCCGGAGGCCCGCGACCACGAGCCGCGCGTCGCGCTGGACGGCGGCGCGGACGGGCTCGACGTGCAGCGGCGGGTGCTCGCCGGGGCGGCCCAGTGGCTGGCGCCCGACGGCCATCTGCTGATCGAGACGAGTGAGGGGCAGGCGCCGCGTACCGCCGAGACCTTCGCCCGGCACGGGCTGATTCCCCGGATCGCCGGTTGCGAGGAGCTGGGCGCGACCGTCGTCATCGGCACCAGGCCCGCGACGGTCTGAGGGGCTGACGGCCTGATCACGCCTCGATGAGGCGCACGTCGGCGCGTCCCCCAACGCGCCGACGTGCCGGGGCCGCCGACCTGCCATCCCCCGTCAAGCAGGTCGGCGGCCTTCCCGAGGCGCCGCTCCGGTCCCAAAATCGGAGCCGCTGAGAACACTCTGCCGCACGGGACTTGGACGAAATCTTGAGGAAACCTTGGACGGTCCTGCACGCGGCCTGCCGAATTCGCGAGAAGATCAGGGAGCGGGGGGAGAGAACCAGGGTTGGGGGAGGCTCACATGGACTTCCGGGTCCTCGGCCCCGTTGAGGCGCGGTCCCAAGACCGGCAAGTCGACCTCGGGCACGCCAAGCAGCGCTGTGTGATCGCGGTCCTGCTGGTGGAGGCGAACCGCGTGGTGCCCGTGGGGCAGTTGATCGACCGGGTGTGGGGCGAGGAGCCCCCGGCGTCCGTGCGCAGTGTGCTGTACGGGTATGTGGCGCGGCTCCGGGCGGCGCTGCGCGCCTTGGAAGAAGGCGCGGTGGGGGCGGGCGCGGTGGGGGCGGGGGCCGGCGCGGCGGCCGGCGGGCACGACGGCGCCCGGCTGGCGCGGCGCGCCGGGGGCTATGTGCTGGAGGTGTCGGCCGAGTTGGTGGACCTCCACCGGTTCCGCGGCCTGGTCGCCGAGGCCGCCGCCGCGGAGGAGGACCCCACGCGCGCCGCCGGGCTGCTGCGCGGGGCTCTCGGGCTGTGGCGCGGGGAGGCCCTGTCCGGCCTGTCCGGCGACTGGGCCTGGAACATGCGGGAGCGGCTGGGCAGCGAGCACATCGCGGCCCGGCTGGCGCTGGGCGACGCGGAGCTGCGGCTGGGCCGGCACGGCGAACTGCTGCCCGAGCTGCGCGATCTGGCCGCCGCCCACCCGCTGGACGAGCGGGTCGTACGGCAGCTCATCGTGACCCTGTACCGGTGCGAGCGGCAGGCCGAGGCGCTGGAGGTGTACACCCGCACCCGCGAGCGGCTGGCCGATGAGCTGGGGGTCGACCCCGGGCCCGAACTCCAGGCGCTGCACCAGCGGATCCTGGTGGGCGACCTCGATGTACGCCCGCCCGCGCCGCCCTCTACCTCCGCACCGTCCTCGCCCCAGGCCGCCTCTGTTGGTGCGCCGCCCGGCCCGCAGAACCACAGCGGCCCGCGGCTGATCCCCGCCGAACTGCCCCGCGCCGTACCCGGCTTCACCGGCCGCACCGAGGCCGTCGCGCGGCTGCACGCGCTCGTCCCGTCCGACGGCCCGGCGCCCGACACCGGCACGGTGGTGATCTCCGCGATCGGCGGCACCGCGGGCGTCGGCAAGACCGCCCTGGCCGTGCACTGGGGCCATCAGGTGCGGGACCGGTTCCCGGACGGCCAGCTGTACGTGGACCTGCGAGGCTTCGACGGCAACCGCGAACCGCTGCGCCCGCGCGACGCCCTCGGGCAGCTGCTGCGCGGACTGGGCCTGACGCCCCAGGAGATACCGGCCGACGAGGACGAGATGATCCGCCGCTACCGGTCCCTGCTGGTGGACCGGCGGATGCTGATCCTGCTCGACGACGCGGTCTCCGCTGAGCAGGTGCGCCCGCTGCTGCCCGGTGGCCCGTCCTGCCTCGTCGTGGTGACCAGCCGCAACCGGCTGGGCGGCCTGGTCGCACGAGAGGGCGCGCACCCCCTCATGCTCGACGTACTGGCCCCCGAGGAGGCACACGCCCTGCTGGCAGCCGTCCTCGGGGAACCGCGGGTGGCGGCCGAGCCTGACGCCGTGGCCGAACTCGCCCGGCTGTGCGGCTACCTCCCGCTCGCGCTGCGCGTGGCCGCCGCCCAGCTCGCCTGCGAGCCGGGCCGGCACGTCGCCGACCTGGCGGCCGAGCTGGCGGAGGGCAGCAGGCTGGCGGTGCTGGAGCTGGAGGACGACGAACGGTCCGCGGTCCGCGCCGCCTTCGACCTCTCGTACCGGGCCCAGGACCCCCGGGCCCGGCTGCTGTTCCGCCGGCTCGGCCTGGTCCCGGGCCTGGAGTTCGACGCCGGGGCCGCGGCTGCGCTGCTGGACGACACCGAGGAGCGGGCCGCGCAGCTGCTGGCCACCCTGGCGGGCGCGCATCTGATCGAGTCGCGCGGGGAGGGCCGCTACGGTTTCCACGACCTGCTCCGCGAATACGCCTGGGAGCGGCTGGAGTCCGACGACCGGGCGGTCGACGACCCGGCGGTCGACGACCCGGCGGTCGACGACCTGGCGGCGGAGCCGGCGGCCGCGCGGGACCGGCTGTACGCGTGGTACCTGCTCGCCGCGGACGCCGCCGGGCGCATCCTGTACCCGCAGATCCCCAGGCTGCCGCGCGAGATGGCCGAGGGAGCCGACGCGGCGCCGGGGCACCGCGGGGACCGCGAGGGCGGGCCGTACGCCGCCTTCGCGGCGGGCTTCGAGAGCTTACGCGTCCCCCACGTCCGCGCACCGATGCGGCTCGCCGACGAGGTCGAGGCCATCGTGTGGCTGGAGGCCGAGCGGGCCAATCTGCTGGCCGTGATCGAGCGGGCCGCGCACCAAGGGCCGCGCGCCGTGTCCTGGCATCTGACGGACGCGCTGCTCGGCTACTTCTGGCTCTGCCTGCCCCGCGGCACCTGGCAGGTCACCGCTCAGAGCGCGCTGGACGCCGCGGTCGCCGAGGGTGACCGGCGCGGCGAGGCCGCCATCTACTACAACATCGGCTTCGCCCTGTGGGACCTCGGCGTCCTCGGCCAGTCCGCCCTCCACCACCAGCGAGCCATCGAACTGCACCGCGCCATCGGCTGGTCCCCCGGCGAGGCGGCGGCGCTCGGCGGACTGGCGTACGTGGAATGGGAACAGGCCCGGCTGGACGATGCGCTGGGGCACTTCGACGCCGCGCTGGCGATCCTCCGCGAGCTCGGGCAGACCGACGCCGAGGCACTGGCGCTCATCGGCGTCGGCCTCGTCCACCGGGACATGGGCCGGCTGCCGGAGGCCGTCAGCGACCTGGAGACGGCGCTGCACATCCGGCGCAAGGCCGGAGTCCGCTACGAGGCCAACCACCTGGACAACCTCGGCATCGCGTACTGGGAAGCCGGCCGGCTGCGCGACGGCCTGGAAGTCCTCAGCGAGGCCGTGGCCATCAACGAGGCCGTCGGCTACCGCAACGGCCACGCCGTGGCGCTCCAGACCACCGGCCGGATCCAGCTGGAGTGCGGGCGCCATGAGGAGGGTCTTGAACACGGCGAGCGCGCGCTGCGGCTCGCCGTGGACACCGGAAACCGCCGGATCCAGTCCGACGCCCTCAACACCATCGGCGAGGCCCACCGACGCGCCGGGCGCGGCGAACAGGCGGCAGAGAGCCACGAACGCGCGCTGCTCGCGGCGCGCGCCGCACAGAACCGGCGCGCCGAGGCGGACAGCCTGCTGGGCCTTGCCGCCGCCTACCGCCTCCTCGGCCACGCCGAGGCCGCACTGGCCCGGGCGGACGAGGCCCGGCAACTGGCGCGGCGCTGCGGCTTCCGGCTGGTCGAGGGGCAGGCCCTGACCGAACTCGGCGAACTCCACGCCGCCGCGGGGCGATACGCGCAGGCGCTCGCCCGCGCGGTCGAGGCGGTTGCCGTACAACGGGAGTCGGGCCACCCGCTGGGCGAGGCCCGGGCCCTCGACCTCATCGGCCGGGTGCCGGACGCCGTGCCGGGAGCCGTACCGGAGCCGGCCGTGAGCGGCGAGGAAGGGGAGGCGGAGAGGGAGATGGCCGGGGACGGCCGGGCCCGTGCGGCCCGGCGCCGCGCGGAGCAGATCTACGCGGCCACGGGGGCGCGACCCGCGAGTTGAGCCACCCGCCCAGCTCCCTGGCCCCACACCAGGTCCCGGCTGAGGCCCCGCGCGCCGGGCCGAGGCGGGGGCCGCGCGCGCGAGCCCGCGCGCGAGGCCCCGCCCGTGGCCCAACGCCGGGTCGCTTTCCGGGGTTCAGGCCAGGGTCCGTCTCAGCCCCTGGTCGCGAGTCCCGCGCGAGGGCCCTCCGCAGGCCCGGCCCCGGTCCCACGCGAGGGCCCGCCCCGGCCCCACCTCAGAGCCCAGGTGGCGTGGTCAGCCGAGGTCGTCGCAGATCTGGTGGGCCTTGTCGAGGTTCTTCTTCACTTCGCTGTTGCCGAAGTCGAAGGTCCTGGCGTGCTGGTTCTGGGCGATGAGCAGGGCCTTCGCCAGCGGCTTGTACTGGGCGTCGCCCGCGGCCGCCGACGCGGAGAGCGTGATGGCCGCGCCGAAGCGGTTCATCGCGATCTCGCCCTTCGCACCCTTCGCGACGTAGTCCGATGGCTCGAATCCGCTCAGCGCGCGACAGGCGTCCCGTGCGTCGCCCGCCGCGCCGCCCGCGGACGAGTCGCCGCTGACCGCCCAGGCGACACCGACGCCCGCGCCGCCGATCAGGATCCCCACGATGAGCGCGGCGGCCAGCGCCCGGGGGGACTTACGCGGCGCCGGAGCGGCGGCCGGAGCGGCGGCCGGACCGACGGGCGGAGAGGCCGGAGTGGCGTCCGGTGGTATGGGCGCGGAGGCAGGCTGCTGTGACGACATGCGGACAAGATAGCTGCTCAGCGAGGCTTTGCCGGGGGCGGGTGAGCCCTAAGGCGCACCCGGCCGCCGTCAGGCGATCCAGCGGTAGCGGCGCTCCGGGCGGCCCGTGCCGCCGTAGCGCAGGGTGACCTCCACCCGCCCCGTCTCGGCGAAGTACTCGAGATAGCGGCGGGCGCTCACCCGGGAGAAGGCGCCCGCCTCCGCGCACTCCGCCGCCGAAAGCCCCTCGGGCGTAGCGCATGGTGCCGTTGGCGACCGTGGTGTCGGTGAGTGCGACCCAGACACGTACCGCGTGCTGCTGGAATCCGTTCAGCCCCAGGTAGACGGCGTCCTGGTGCCAGGCGAGTGAACTGCCACTGTGCGCGGGCCTGACAAAGAGGTTGGTGGACCACACCATCAGGTCCGGCCCCAGTAGCGCTTCGGCAGCGTCGAGGATCGCGGGGTGGTGCACGATCCGGTCGGCCCAGGTGGACACCAGATGGATCTTCGGGAAGGTGGCGTATCGTGCCAGGGCGCCGCCCGCGGCGCTCACCGTCCGCAAGTAGGTGTGGCACTCGGCCCGGGCCTGTTCGGCCTCGGCCGGCGTGAGGGCGTTCACGGGGAAGGCAAACCCGTCTCCGCGGAACCGCTCCACCAGGTCAGGGGCGGTCGTGGGCATCAGACAGCCACCTCCGGAGCCGGCACGGGCTCGTACGTTTTGGTGTCCTGCCGCATCCTGGTGAGAAGGGCGATGGCGTCGTCCCGCTTGGCGTCGGGGGCCTCAGGCGAACGCAGGTAGTCGGCGAGGCGCTGCCGGTCAGGTTCGGGCATGACGCCCTTCAGGTGGTGCAGGGTGGCGGAGCTGGTGCGCTGAGGGAAGTACAGGGACTTGGCGGTTGTCAGGAACAGCTCCGCGTTTTCCTTGCTCACCACCTTCCGGCGCAGCGCCGCATCCATCGCGACACGGATGTTGACCATGGGTTCGCACACCGGGCGCAGCGACTCGTTGTCGAAGGTGATGGCGACCTCGTCGTCGTCTTCCAGCGTGCCGGAGGCATACATGGTGTAGACGGTGCCAACGCCGGTCATGCCGTAGACGTCGAGCTCGGCGGCGCGGAGAGCTCCCATGCTGGAGGAGCCGTAGACGCGGACGCCCCGGTCCATGGCTCGCAGGATTTCCTTGGGAGAGATCGAGAAGCTCTGGAGGAACTTTCCGTCGATGATGCCGATGCGCTGCGGCAGTTGCTCTTGTGCCATCAGGGCGTCGATGTCGCCCCGTTCGATGGGGGGCAGGAATTCGGCGCCGGGCAGGTGGGTCGCCGCCTCCTCGGGCGGCAGGCTGGGGCCGACGAATACGACCGTACGCATGGTCTCTTCTCCCGTCACTGGGCGGAACCGGCTGTCCGCAGTCGCTGCTGAGCGGAGTGGATGGCTGACAGGGCGCTGTTCCACGCCTGTGCGGCTCGGGGTCCGAGCTTGTTGCGGTCGACCGTCCACGACTCGATGCCGGGCACGATGACGCGTACGACCGTGGCGGGTACGCCGGGCGCGGAGAGGTCGACAACGATGGCCTGCTCGAGTCCGCGGGCCCGCAGCCGCTGCAGCAGCAGCCGGATGTCGTCCATGACGTCCGTGCTGGGATGGGATGGAACGTCCTGGAAGCGGATAGGGCGGGTGGAGGGTTTGATGGCCCACGAATCGGGGTTCGCGCGGTTGCTGCGCCGCACGTGGTAGAGAGCCTTCTCCACGGGCTGTCCGGCGGCGGTGATGTCCTCGCGCATGGCCTGGATGTCCACGACGCGGGACTGGGCGACCTCGCTGATGGCCCGCACGACCGCGACTTCGGCGTCCGGGTGTGTGCCGATGCCGTGGTGGGAGCGGGAGAACGAGTCGGCGACGTACTCCGACACCACTGCCTGGAAGCTGGGGATGCCGGTTGCCGAGGTGATGTTCTTGACCTCGATGGCAATGCCGGCGTCGAGGAACTTCTCCATGAAGAACTGTGCTCGTGGCGGCAGCGTCGACAGGTCGAGGCTTGGATGGCGCTCCTGTGCCCAGGCGCGGATGGCGTCCCCGACGGGTCCGGCGTCGTCGGCTGCGAACTTGCCGAGTCGGTTGGAGATGAGGTCGGCCATCGTCCAGTCGTCGCGCTCGACGAGCTCGCACAGGGCGTGGCAGACGGCCTCTTCCAGAGAGTTTCCCGAAGCGATGCCGTTGGTCGTAGAGACCGGATAGCAGGGGACTTCGTGGTAGCTCATGTAGTAGCCGGCCAGGAATTGCGGCACGAGGATACTGCACTCGTGCATCAGGTCGAAGCCCTCGACCCAGGAGATGTGGCTGTCGATGCTGTAGGCGTGGTGCAGCTCGAAGTTGCACGATTCGGGGTCGAGAACACGCCGTCCGGACCTCTTGAGCTCTGGGTAGGAGGCGATCGCGGCCGGCCGCAAGGGGAGAGAGGCGGCGAAGCGCTCGGCAGCCTCCATGATGGCCGACGTCTTGGCGTCGATCTTCGTGGCGCCCTTGCCGTTGTACACGGAGATGATGTCGAACGACCGCGGAGAGATGGCGTTGTAGACTGGTATGCCGACCCGGTCGAGGCCAGTGATGTCGGCGACCCTTGTCACCCCGATCCGCTTGAGGTGCGGGGCCATGCGGGCGTACGTGGTCTCGGCGGTGATCTCGCGGTGCGTGCCGTTTCCGGTGATCTTGGGGACGCTGGATCGCAGTTTCAACGCAGGGGCTCCTTGAATGCGCTGTCCGCCCGGCCGGTCACTGGCCGCTGACGGGTTCGAGGTGGGACGTGCCGTCGCCGAAGTACCGGTAGGAGTAGGAGAGTTCCTGTCCAGCGGTGACCTTGACCGGCTCGGGGAGCGCCCAGGCGGCTGTGTACCAGTGGCTGCGGGCGCAGCCCAGCCAGGGGGCTGTCGACAGGGTGGTGTGGGGCCCGAGTTGTGCTTCGAAGTGGACTACGACGCCGTTGGCCTCGCCCTCGTGGTCGGCAGTGAGGGAGCAGCGCTTCTCCAGCGGGCCCGTCATGTCCTGCTGGAGATCCACCTGGTACAACTCGGCTGGTTTGGACAGGAATTCCCAGGTCTGTACGGTCTCCGGGCGCTCGTAGAAGCCGATGGAGCGTCGGCTTTCGGACTCCGCCATGGGGCCGAAGTCGATGCCGAACATCTCTTTCCAGCGGGAGAGATGGTCCTGGGTGACGCGGTGCTTGTCGAGCACCTTGTCCGGTATCCGGGTCAGCGTCGCGAAGGAGGTCAGCCGACCGGGGACCAGGCGGGGCGAGTCCTTCATCAGCCGACGCCGGGCGTCCTGAACGGTCTCCCAGATCTGCATGTCCAGTGCCTCGTTGCCGACGATATCCGTCAGCAGGACGTCGGCCGGCTCGGGGAGTTCGAGCTGGGGCGACCAGCCGCGGATGAACTCGATGCGGTTGGCCACGCCGTTACGCTCGGCTATCCGCTGGGCGAGGTGGACCATGCCGGCCGGCTCGACCGCGTAGACCTTTCGGGCTCCCGCCTGGGCCGCGGTGATCGCCAGGATGCCGGACCCGGTTCCCAGATCGAGGACCACGTCTCCCGCACGGACTGTTTCACGGACCGCTTGCTGGAAGGCAGCCTTACGCACCGGGTCTTCCAGCATGGCGATGTGGACGAGCGCGGCGTCGTAACCCCCCTTGGGGAAGGGTTGGTTGCTGAAGCCCTCGACCGGGTCGATGCGTAGCAGTCCGGCCTGGTGGAGTGAGACCACCGTTGCCAGTGCTTCCTGAGCGGCCCTGGGCCCTTTCAGCCGGGGCCCGAGCAGGGTCAACGCCTGTCCGACCGTGCGCGGCTGGTGGAAGAGGTCGAGGAGCCCGAGCGCGTCATGGCCCAGCTTGAGGATCCGGCTCTCGAAGTGGATCTTAACTTCGTTACTGGTGTCAACCTCGGCCATGAACGACGGCGCCCTGTGGAGGACGGTGTCGGGTGAGAGTTTCGGCATGTGCTGATCACTGTCCTTGTGGGTGGGCGTGTCGTGCAGCTGCCTTTACCAGCGCGGCGGAGATGGCCGGCTGGAAGTCGCCGAGTGAACCGGGTTCCCGCCGACCTTCGGTGAGGGAGACGCCCTCCTTCGGTTCGACGATCTGATAGCCGTCCTCACGCAGCTGGTCAACGTTCCGGCGTACGGCGGGTTTGGACCACATGGCCGCGTTCATGACGGGGGCGATGACCACGGGACACTCGGCGGCGAGCAGTGTGGCCGTCAAGACGTCGTCCGCGATTCCGTGTGCTGCCTTGGCCAGGAAATTGGCAGTGGCCGGCAGGATCACCAGCACGTCCGCCCAGGCACCGAGGGCGACATGGGCGGCGCCTCCGCCCTTGTGATCCTCCCAGTCGGTCACCGGCATATGGCCGGTGACAGCCTCGATCATGCGCGGACCCATGAGGGCCTTCGCCTGTGCGGTCATGACGGTGCGGATTTCCTGGACCCCGATGGTGCCGCGCAGCCATGCGTTCACGTGAGGGACCGCGACGGCGGAGAAGGAGCCGCACACGCCCCACAACAGCCGCACCGCTGCCAGCGCCTGCTGAGGACTGGTCGTGGCGTTCTTGGCCATCAGTCGGTCACCTCCCTGGGAGCTCCGAAGGCGCCGAGGATGCCCGGGAGCGACCGTTCTGCCCGTCGCAGCAGCGCATGGGCGCCTTGTGGGTCGGATGCCGACCAGGCGCGGAGGGCGACGTGCTGGAGGACGCCGGAGGCGAGGTGGCACGCGAGACGTGTGTGCTCGTCGTCGCTGAGTCGGGTGCCTCGGGCTGCCTCGTAGCCCTCGGCTGTCAGCCGGGCCCGCTGCTCCTGGAGTTCCTGCGCGCCCGTGGCCGCTGCCGCCTGCACGAGATCCCGCAACAGGAATGCGAGGTCGGTCATGGGGTCGGCGATGCCTGCCTCCCGCCAACCGAGCACGCGCGGCATCGGGCCGGGAACGCAGGAAGCAGTCGACATGCGACCGTGCACCACGGCCCGTGGGAGCACCTCGGGCGCTTCCGCTGCCATTGCGTCGGCGAGGTGCTGGATCCGGGGGGCCGCGGCCTTATCGAGGTGATCGCGGGCGGCGCGGATGCCGTCCGCTGCTTGGGGCGCCGCTTCCAGCCAGGCCGGGCGGGCCCTGGCGGGCAGGGCGGCCACCCGGTCGACGGCGACGGAATGGAGCTGGGCGAGGAAACCACCGAGCTCGCCAAACGTCTGCTCCTGCGGAGTGGTGGAACTGGCCGGGTCACCGAAGACGGTGTCGCTGAGCAGCCCGGGAGTAGTCACCACCGGGTGGATGGCCGTCCGGTCGTCGGCCAGCACAGGGATACACGCGTACTGGGCGGCCCGGGTCGTGGCGATCGCGTCTGCAAGATCACGCAGGGCCGCCGCGTCGAGATACACGGGCACGGCTGCCGGGACGCTCTCTCCCCAGCGGTACCCACCGTCGACCCGGAGGCAGACACGGCTGACGAACGGGCCGGGAAGCGAGCGCACGGGCTGTCCGGTCCGCACGACGGCTTGGGTCATCGGGAGGCGCTCCTTTGGCCGTTGAGGTAGGGCTTTGCGGGGTCGAGTCGCTCCGCCCGGTACCGTTCCTCAATGGCCTGCAGCCGGTCTGCTGCAGTGGTGCGGCCGTCCCGCCAGGCCGTTACCAGCCCCTCAGCGACCAACAGGCAGCGGTGCTGTCCGAAGCTCATGAGTCGGCCCTCCCGCTGCTCGGGCTCGTCCGCCAGCCACCAGCCTCTGCCCAGCTCCAGCGCGAGGGCAGGGCCGGTGTCGCGCAGCGCGTTGATGTGTTCGCGGTGGATGTCCGCCAGTGCCCGCTCATGGCGGCGCCAGTCGTCCTGGTACAGATAGAGGACCATCGCATCCCGTCGCTCATACCCCTCCGGGTGATTGGCCGCCTTCAGTTGGTACGGGACGCTCTCGGCGCACAGCCTCCCGGTGATCGCGCCCATCAACTTGGAGGCAGCCGCGGGGTCCCGCGGCGCGTAGTACAGGCGCACGATGGGCCGTTCGCCGTGGCGGGTCATGCCTTCGTCGCCGATGGCGAGGTACCAGCCGGGATACGTGTACGGACGGTCCGGCGGAAACCTGACGCTCACCCGCTGACCGGGTGCGGCTGCCGGCGGCCGGGTTTCCTCTGCGGTGACGGTCAGGGTCAGACCGTTCTTGGACACCCGGCGGCCCGAGGGCCCGGCCGTGACCGTCTGCCAGCCGGCGTCCCAGTAGCCGCTGCCTTGGTTGGCCTCGGCCAGCGCACGTGCCACGGTCGGGTCCTCACGCCTGCGGGTGCCCAGCACCACTGGCGCGCCATCTATCAGCCAGCGTGCTGCGCGGGTATCACCGGCGTAGTAGCTCAGATACAGGAACCGGGACAGGTGAGGCAGGACGGGGAGATCCCCGGGCGCGGGCTCGACGCCTTCGGCGGGCCGGAGTTCGCCCCACTCGCGGTGATGGAAAGTCGATTCGTTCCGGACTTCCACGTCTTCGGAGATCGCGGAGAACGCTGCTTGGTATTGGTTCATGCTCCCGCCTCCCCATGGAGGCCGGGAGCGAGGAGCCTGGCCAGGCCCTGCGGATCGTTCAGCAACTTGCAGCCTATGAAGAGGCACAGGTGCCCGATCCGGCCCAGTGAGCCGATCTGTTCCAGCCGCCCGGCCGCGTACATCAGGAGGGACAACCCGGCGTAGCGGAAGACGGCATCCCGCTGCTCGGCCGAGAGCGGAGAGCTCTGTTCATGTTCATAGGCGGCGAGGAAGAGACCGGCGTTACGTCGTACGGTGACCCAGGCGCCGGAGTGGGACAGGCGGCCGACGTCTCCCCGCAAGGTGTGCAGCCACTGGATCAGCAGTTGACCGATGATCGTGCCCACGTCCAGCATCGGGTCGCCAAAACCGGCCAGTTCCCAGTCGACCAGCGCCACCTCGGGGTGCTCGCTGTCGGCGCCCTTGAACAGGATGTTGTCGTCCCGCAGGTCGAAGTGCACCAGGCCCTTCGGACTCCATCCATCCCGGAGCCGCGCCACGCTCTCGTCGACCGACTGCATGGCAGCCACATAGTCGGAATAGTCCATTCCGGGCCCACGCGCGAGTTCGCCAGGGGTCAGTGTCACAAACGACGCGAAGGGAAAGACGATGCGCTGCGGGTCGAACGTCGAGTCCGCGATGATCCGGTCCACTCGTGTGGCGTGAATCCCGGCTGTCACCGATGCCACTGCGGCCAGTACTGGCACAGGTATTTGCGGGGAGTTCCGGGTCACTTCCCGCATCGATGTGAAGCCGACCTTCCCCTCCATGATGAGGGTCTCGGTTTTTCGGTCGACCGCGACGAAGCGAGGAACTGCCGACATGGCGAAACTTGGCACACCGGCTTCAGGTATCAGCCTGAGTATGGTTTCCTCGTTACCCGTCGCTGTGCCAACGGCCACGGCGGTTGCCGGATCCACCTGCTTCAGGAAGAGGGCGGTGCCGTCCTCGAAGTGCAGCATCGCCACGCTGTTACGTGCTGCGAATGTCTGAATATGCAAAATGTCGCCTCGGTCGATATCGAGCGAAGCGAGCCAGGAACGAGTCCGAGCCTTTGAGGGCCCGGACTCGTTCGGCAGCGCTTCGCGCCAAGGCGAAGATGTGCTGCCGCCCGCCGGTGACGCGATGTCGGCCGGACTGTGCGAAGCGCTGGTCATCATGGGTCTATCGACTCAGAATCAACAGTGGAAGGCCACCGTGGCAGCAGCCGCCATCACGCTGCCCTGGGCTTCCTCGTCGGGTGAGATGCCCGCCTTCTCCTCGAGGAACGCCTGCAGCTCCTCCGGGCTGACGCCGGCGAGCTCCTCCAGCGCCTTCTCGCCGACCGCGGGGTCGATAACCGCGCGCTGCTCGTCGGTCATCGACGCCTCGGCGTCCTGGATCTTGCTGACGAGATCGGCGAACGCGGTCTCATCGACCGCGGAAACCATTGCTTCAGACATTTGATCCTCCTGATTCGTCCCCTGTCGGGTGACTGGGGAATCGAATGGACGTCCATGATCTAAACAAGGCCTCACCCCCCTGTCAATAGTTTGATGAATTCTATTTGCGTTCATTGGGAATATAATTCAGGGCGCGCAAATGGGCTTGTCGGCGTTATTCCGACAGGTTTTGCAGTCCTCCTCGATTAAGCGTGCATAAAGGGATTCACGCACCTCGTATGCAGGTGTGAGAAATGTCGCGGCACGCTGTGTTCCGACCCCTTTCTCCGAGGGAGGGGGTTCGACGGATCTGCGGGATAGACAGCGCGCTCCGACTCGTACCCGGCAAAGACGGAGAATGGCTCGGGTGGTGTCATTCGGGTTGGTGTCAGCAGGAACCCGGCCCCGAGCCGTGATGCAAGCTGCTGGGCGCAGCGGACCCCAACTGGTGGCGCAGCCGGGGCGAGGAGGTGCTGGATCGCTCACGGGCCGTCTTCTTGAACGCCCCGCGCACAGCGGCCGCAACCTCAACTATCCTGCCCTCGCCCGCAGCAGAACCATGGAAAAGCCGGGCGGACCGGCATATCCCATGCCCGCACCCAGTCACAACCCAAGACCCGGCCCCCGAAGGCTGAAAAGATCACTTCAGATACTGACCGGTGGATCGAGGCTAAGCGGTGAGCTCCCGTACGTACCGCCACTGCGTGGCCACCGGCGCATAGCCGAACCACCTGTTGATGGCGAGCATCGGCTCATTGCCCCCGTCGTTGCCGGCGAACGCCTCCACGCAGCCCGCCGCGCGGGCGCGGTGCAGCGAGTCGTTCTTGGCGAGCTTGGCCAGCCCTCGGCCCCGGAAGGCGCGGGGAGTGCCGGTCATTCCCGACCAGTAGCGGCCGCGCCGGTCGGTGTGGGCCAGGCTGAACGCGGCGACGGCGCCGTCGACGACGGCGACCGAGGTCAGCTCGCGGTCCAGGGCCGGGTGGTCCCAGGTGAGGGCCAGCCACTCGGCGTACGGCGGGCCGACGAACTGGACATCGCCCGGCTCGTCCTCCGTGCACTCGACGTCCGCCTCGTACAGCGGGCGCGGGTCGTCGGCGAAGTCGGCGGCCGTGCGCAACTCGACACCGCCCCACCGTGAAAAGCCGAGGGCTTGGCGGTCAAGCGGCGGCAGCGCGGCGCCGGCCAGATCCAGCCGCTGGACGCGGGAGCCGCGGCCGCGCCGGTAGCCGCGCCGCTCGGCGAAGGTCACGCAGCGCGGCTCGTCCAGCGCCCAGGCGGACACCTTGGCCGCTCCCAGCCCCGCCAGGCGCTCCTCGGCGGCCGACACCAGCGCGGACCCGGCCCCCGTACCGCGCGCGTCGGCGCGCACCACGGTCTGGGCGAACGCCTGCCCCGGCTCACTGGCGTCGTGGAACACACCCGTCGCACAGGAGCCGACGACCTGTCCGTCGGCCTCCGCGACCAGCAGCCGGTACTGCTGCTCGGGCGGCGCGCCGGCGACCGTCCAGGCCACCGTCTCCGGTGTCGTCACGAGATACGGGAAGGCGGAGCGCCGCACCTCGGCGGCGGCCTCGGCGTCCGCGGCACGGAAATCGCGCACGATCAGCGTCATGGTGCCGCAGGGTACGGACCGCCGCCCCGCGCCGCCTCTCCATTTCCGTGTCTGCGCACCGCCCGGCCGACCGTGGCACACAATAGGTGCGACAAACCCGCCCGCACGCCCTGGAGCCCAGCCCGTGGCCTTGAAGATCACCGTCGACCCGGATTCGGCGACGGCCCCGTTCGAACAGATCCGCGCCCAGATCGCCGACCAGGTCCGCTCGGGGGGCCTCCCGGTGGGCTACAAGCTGCCCACCGTACGCGGCTTCGCCGAGGAGCTGGGGCTCGCGGCGAACACCGTCGCCAAGGCATATCGGGCGCTGGAGTCCGACGGGGTGATCGAGACCCGAGGCCGCCACGGCAGCTTCGTCGCTGCTGCGGGCGACGCGGCCGCGCGGGAAGCCGCGAGCGCGGCGGCGGCCTACGCCCAACGGGTCCGGCGGCTCGGCCTGGACCGGACGGCCGCGCAGACCGCCGTGGACGAGGCGCTGCGGGCGGTGTACGCCGCGGACGCGTGACGGCCTGCGCCCGGCAGATCGCCAAAGCCTCGAACGGCCGGGCGCGTGCCGCACCATGGAGGCCGGAGGCCCACAGCCGACAGCCGACAGCCGACAGCCGACCAGGATCAGGATCAGGATGGAGTCCCCATGCCCAGCGCCAAAGCCATCGTCCGGCGGCCGAGCCCCCGCCTCGCCGAAGGGCTCGTCACCCACATCGACCGCAATCCGGTCGACGCCGCGCTGGCGCTGCGGCAGTGGGAGGTCTACGTCGTGGCGCTGCGCGCGCACGGCTGGGAGCCGGTGGAGGTGCCCCCGGCGGACGACTGCCCGGACGGCGTGTTCGTCGAGGACACCATGGTCGTCCACAAGAACGTCGCGCTGATCGCCCGCCCCGGCGCCGCCTCCCGCCGCGCCGAAACCGCCGACGTGGAGGAGGCGGTGACCGCGCTCGGGTGTTCGGTGAACCGGATCCGCGAGCCGGGCACCCTGGACGGCGGGGACGTTCTCAAGATCGGCGACACCCTCTACGTCGGCCGCGGCGGCCGCACCGACGCCGACGGCGTACGGCAGCTGCGCGCCGTCTTCGAGCCGCTGGGCGCCCGGGTGGTGGCGGTCCCGGTCAGCAAGGTGCTCCATCTCAAGTCGGCCGTCACCGCCCTCCCCGACGGCACGGTCATCGGCTATCCGCCGCTGGTCGACGACGTACGGGCGTTTCCGCGTTTCCTCCCCGTCCCCGAGGAGTCCGGCGCCCATGTCGTCCTGCTCGGCGGCGGCAAGCTGCTGATGGCGGCGAGCGCGCCGAAGAGCGCCGAGCTGTTCGCGGACCTCGGATATGAGCCGGTGCCCGTGGACATCAGCGAGTTCGAGAAGATGGAGGGCTGTGTGACCTGCCTGTCGGTGCGCCTGCGCGACCTGTACGCCTGACGACCGGGACCAGGGCCAGCCACGCTCTACGCCCTACAGATACAGCCCCGCATCCGCGTCGGCCGACTGCGACGGCACCGACGCGGGCCGGGTGCCGCGCCGCAGCGCGTACAGCTCGGCCAGCGTCGCCCCGTCCCGCCCGATGGACTCCTCGCTGCCCAGCCAGCTGACGGCCTCCGCGCGGGTGAGCCGCCCCACCTCGATCCTGGCCAGACAGCGGCCGGGCCGGACCACCGCCGGGTGCAGCCGCTCCAGGTCCTCGTTGGTGGTCACCCCGACCAGCACGTTCCGCCCCTGGCCGAGCAGCCCGTCCGTCAGATTGAGCAGCCGGGACAGGGCCTGGCCCGCCGTGTGCTTGGCCTCGCCGCGGATCAGTTCGTCGCAGTCCTCGAGCAGCAGGAGCCGCCAGCGGCCCTTGGCCGAGCCGTCGTCCTCACCGATGGCGATGTCCATCAGATAGCCGACGTCCGAGAACAGCCGCTCCGGGTCGAGTACGCAGTCCACCTGGCACCAGTCCCGCCACGAGCGGGCCAGGGTGCGCAGCGCGGAGGTCTTGCCGGTGCCGGGCGGGCCGTGCAGCAGCAGGAGCCGGCCCGCGATGTCGTCCGGGGTGACCTTCATCAGCCCGTCCATGGCCTCGGCGACCGGGGCGGTGTAGTTGCCCCGGATCTCCTCCCAGGTCCCGGCGGAGATCTGGCGCGTGGTGCGGTGCGGGCCGCGCCGCGGGGAGACGTACCAGAAGCCCATCGTCACGTTCTCCGGCTGGGGCTCCGGCTCGTCCTCCGCGCCGTCGACCGCCTGCCGCAGCACCTTCTCCGCGAGGTCGTCCGAGACGGCCGTCACGGTCACATCCGCGCCCCGGTTCCACCGGGACACCAGCAGCGTCCAGCCGTCGCCCTCGGCGAGGGTCGCGCTGCGGTCGTCGTCCCGCGCGGCGCGCAGCACCTTCGCGGCGGGCGGCAGCAGCGTCATACCGGACTTGACCCGGTCGACGGAGTGGCTGCGGGCGTACGGCTGCTCGCCGGTCGCGAACCGCCCGAGGAAGAGCGCGTCCACGACGTCGGACGGGGAGTCGCTGTCGTCGACGTTCAGCCGGATCGGGAGCGACTGCTCCGGGGGTGTGGTGGGCAGGGCCTGCCTCCTGGTCGGGCGGGACGGTGCGGCGGTCAGCGCACACCCGAGCCATGATTCAGCACGGGGGTCCGTCGCGCACCTGGGTTTGGGGGCGTTTACCGAGCTGTTCTCGAAGAAGCCCGCCGAATGGGGGCGTTCGTGGATACTCTTACCCGATATGGGGCGTCATGAGACGGGACGTCATACAGGGGGACGGATGGTGTTATCGCGCGGCGGGCGGTGGCGGATCGCGGCACTGCTCGGCATCGGTGTGGCGGCCTTGGCCCTGCTGCTCACCACCTGCGCCGGCCGGCCGGGGGACGGCGCCGAGCGGCGGGGCGCGGACCGGACGCGCGAGCGGCCCGTCACGGCGGCGCCCGGCTGGGGCCTCACCCACACCCAGTACAGCGCCGACCGCGGCACCGAGCAGGGCAGGCGCGCGGCGGAGAGGACGCTCTCCGCACAGCCGCTGACGCAGAACCAGCACATCATGGGCTGGGGCGCGAGCAACCCCGAGCCCTCGCCCGGCCGCTACGACTTCGCCGACCTCGACCGCCGCGTCGACCTCATGCGCAGGACCGGCGCCACGCCCGTGCTCACCCTGTGCTGCGCCCCCGACTGGATGAAGGGCGGCAAACCGGGGGACACGGACTGGTCGCAGCAGGCCCTGGAGACCGCGCCCGCCCCCGAGCACTACGCGGACTTCGCCGAGCTCGCGGGCAAGGTCGCCCGGCGCTATCCGGATGTGCGCCACTTCATCGTCTGGAACGAGCTCAAGGGCTTCTACGACGACGGCAGGAATCGCTGGAACTACGAGGGCTACACCAAGCTCTACAACCTGGTCTACGCGGAGCTGAAGAGGCAGAGCGCGCACAACCTGGTCGGCGGGCCGTACGTGGTCGCGGACAGCGAGCCGCCGGGCGCGGCGGGCGACTCCCACGGCGTCAGCGGCTCCCCGGCGGTCAGCGGGCCCTGGGGCTCGCTCGACCAGCGCTCCGCCGATGTGATCACGTACTGGAACCGGCACAAGGCGGGCGCGGACTTCGTCGTCGTCGACGGCTCCAGCTACACCCGCGAGGGCGATCAGCTGCTGCCGGACGAGTTCGGCGCGACCGCCAAGTTCACGGATGTGACGCGCTGGCTGCGCGAGACCACGCGGCTGCCGGTGTGGTGGGCCGAGTGGTACGTGGAGCCGCCCGACGCCGACGACGACCGCGACGGCTGGAGCGAGCCGCACCGCCTCGCCGTACAGGCGGCGGGGATGACCCGGCTGGCCCAGGGCGGTACAGCCGCCGCGCTCTACTGGAACCCGCAGGACACCGGCGCCAAGTGCCCCGGCTGCCTGTGGCGCAGCACCGAGCTGGCGGACGGCGGCGGCCCGCTGCCGATGATGGACCTGCTCGGCCGCTTCGCCCGCGAGTTCCCGCCCGGCACCCGCTTCCGGGCCGTGGACATCGCCGCCGACGACAGGCCGAATGTGGTGGTCCTCGCGGACGACGACGCGCTGCTGGTGGTGAACACCCTGAAGCGGCCGATCCATGCTCAGATCGACGGCCGGTCGTTCGACATGGACGGGTACGACGTGCGCTGGTTCAAGCGCTGAGGGCCGTAGCCCTCAGCGCCGTGGCCCCCAGCGCCGTGGCCCCCAGCGCCGTCGACCTCAGCGTCGGACGTCGTCGCCGTCCCGCATCCGCCGCCACGCCCTGCGGTAGAGGTCCGACGAGGGCTCATGGGGGACGATCACGCCGAGCGCCGGGTGGTCCGCCCCCTCCGACAGGCCGAACAGCGGCAGCTTCCACGACTCGAGGGGACGGAACGGGCTCTTCAGCGCCTCCCAGCCCCCCGGCAGGAACAGCGACCGGCCGGCCCGCGGGCGCCGGGCCTCCACCACCAGGTCGGTGGCGGCCAGTTCGGCGCGAGCCGCCTTCAGCCGGGCCGGCTTCCAGCCGGTCCACCGGGCCATGTGCTGGTCCGTCGGATCGGGCATGGCCAGCAGGGTCAGATAGACGGCGGCGGCGTCCTCGCCCAGCCCGTACGCCGAGGCGACCTCGGCGACCAGATCGGGCACCGACCGGCTGGGGTCCTGTGGCCACCAGGTGCCGTCCCGGCCGCGCTGTCCGGCGACGGGGTCGCCGGGGTCGGCGAGCAGGGCGGCGAAGGCGGGGTCGAAGGCGCGGTCCAGCGCCTCCTTCATCGGGATCGGCCGGTCCGGCCAGGTCTCGGGCCCGTACAAGAGCGCCAGGTGGGGGTCGGCACCCCGGTCGTCCAACAGGTCGGTGCGCAGGATGGGGTCGGTGACGTAGTCGCCGGCGTCCCAGTCGAGGTCCACAAAGGTGACCGCGCCGTACCGCACCCAGCCCTCGTGGGTCTCGTCGGGGGCGCCGGCTGCCTTGACGAACGCGCCGAAGCCGAAGTTCAGCCCCATCTCCAGCAGCATGCCGGGCGCGGCCAACCGGTCGCGGATCAGGCGCAACGCGGTGGGCAGCGCGGCCCGCAACGGGTCCCCGGCGGGCAGCCGGTGCGCCAGCCAACCCGCCATCGCGATCGCCCGGACCAGGACGCCGCCGGTGAACCCGACGGCCGCCGGATCGGTCGGGACGAGACGGGAACGGTCCCTGGTCCAGCCGAGATCCCGGTTCAGCTCCACGGCGGCCTCCGGCTCCACCACCGCGTGCAGCGCGGCGCCCGGCTCCCACGCCTCCTGGCGCACGCCCAGGTGTATCCGGGGCATGGCCTGCACCGCCTCGGTGAGCAGCGCGTCGGGGACCGGCCTGCGGCGGCCCACCCGCTCGTTCCACACCGCCGCGGCAGCGGCCACGTCCGGTCCTTCGGTCCACAGCCGGGCCGGGTCCTCGGGGAGCAGCGCCGCGACCACCTCGGCGGGGATCCCCCGGGGGGCGAACCTCCACACCTCCTCGCGCGCCACCTGGGCGTCGGCCGCCTTGAGGGGGAGCAGGTCGCGGAGCGCGGCGGAAGGGAAGTCCCGGCCGTTCTCGACCTCCGGCAGGCCCGCCACCAGCAGCCGGGCGAGCGCCGTCGAGACCCCGGTGAGCGAGGCGAACCGCTGCGCCGCCGACGCCTCCCAGGTGATCTGGCCACGCGCGGCCCACTCGTTCAGGAACGCCCGCAGCCAGCCGGGCTCCCGGTCCGTCCCGAGCGGTTCGAAGGACCGCACGGTGTACGGGGCGGGCACCTCGAACCGGCCGGTCGGGTCGTGGAACAGCGCGGAGAAGTCGCAGCCGTACTCGCCCCGCCGCTCGCGGAGGGGGACCTCGGCGTCCAGTACGGCCAGGAAGGCGCCGCCGTCCAGCGGCAGCATCCCGCGCCAGCCGTCGTCCCACTCGCTGCCGTCGACCTGGGCCAGTACGTCGGCGTCGAGGTGCAGTTCGTACGCGCGCCAGTGGCCGGTGCGTGCCGAGCGCAGCCCCAGGACGTCCACCAGGGTGAGCAGCCGCAGCAGGGCCTCCCGTTCCTCGGGCGGTGTGGTCGCCGAGGCGGCCCGGAACGCCACCGCGGCGCCCACGCGCAGCAGCTTGTCCCACCGCAGCCCGGATCGGCGCAGGCCGGCCTCCCCGATATGGAGCCGGGGGCCGGGGGCCGCGTCGGCCTCGCTCTCCGGCCCGGTGTCGCTCTCCGGCAGGGCGTGGTGCAGGGCGTCGTGCAGGGCGCGGAGTTGCGGAAGAGCGCGCTGCGCCCCCTTGATTCCCCGGAAACCGGCCACTTCCTGGTACTTGCTGAGGTGGAGGCCGCTGAGCGCGCTGCCGAGCAGCTCGTCGCGCGGATCGGTACGCGGCTCTCCCAGCTCGTCCGTGGGCTGAGGGGCGGCAGGCTCCTCGACGAGCCCGGCGCGCGCGCCGTCCAGCGCGGTCTGCCGCCCGGCGGTGAACCGTACGGCGGCGACGACCCCGGCCACCAGCACGTCGTCGCCGATCCGGGGGAGCAGCCTCCGTACGGCGGCCGGCAGCTGCCCGTCTTCGGCGCGTGCGGCCGTCAGCAGCGCGGCCGCCGTCTCGTCGTCGATGCGGCGCAGCGCCTCGGAGCCCTCCGGATCGCGGTACCGGAGCTGGTGCCAGTGCGCCGTGGGCGGCAGGACGGTCTTCTCCGGGACGAGCGTGCCCCTGCCCCCGGTGACCGTGCCGTCCGGGTCGATCAGATGGACCTGTCCGAGATAATCCCGCGCCAGGGTGCGCAGCCGGTCATCGCCCGGGAGTGCCAGGGCGGCGAACGGATGGGTGCCGGTGTTCGGGGACAGGACGTCCCGTCCGGCCGGCATGGTCACGGTGCGGCCGGCGAGGTCCTCGCCCCGCAGCGAGCCGTCGGGCTGTTCCGTCACGCGCCAGCCGAGCAGCCCGCCCACCGGTACCCCGAGCGGGGTGGCCTCGTCCGCCGGGGCGGGTCGCAGCCAGCTGTATTTGGCCACGACCGTGCTGCCGGCCAGGAAGCCGGGCGGGGTGGCGTCGCCCCGGGCGCCGGTGTCCGGGGCGTAGCGGTGCCATGCGCTGTGCAGGCGGTACTGGTGCAGGAACCAGTACGCGTCGCCGTCGCTGATCACCTCGTGCTCTTCCGGTACGCGGGTGGATCCGGGGCGCAGTGCCTCTGTGTCGCCGGTGGTGCGTCCGCCGCCGGGCAGGGGCAGGGTGATCGTCTTGGCGCGCCTCTCGTACTGGTCGGGGTCGCCCTGCAGCGGCAGGACTTCGGGGGCGGGATCGGTGGTGACCCCGGGGGTGGCTCCGGGGGTGTGCCAGTAGCCGACCAGCCTTCCGTTCCCGGCCTTCCAGTCCTTCCAGAAAACCAGCAGCGCCCCGTCGACGTAGTGGAACCCGGGCCTGCCCGAGACCTCGTTCTCGGGTGGGATCCGCAAGGTGTGGCGGAGTACGCAGCCCTCCGCGCCGAGCACCCGCACCTCGGTGGGGCCGGCGACGATCAGATACGGCCAGGCGTCCTGCATATCGGGCTCGGCCCACGAACTGCCCAGCTGGACCTCGGCCACCGCCTCCTCGAAGGCCGGCCAGCACAGTTCGCCCAGCAGCCCGCCCCGCAGGGTCCGGGCCAGATGCGGGGCGAGGTCGACCGCCGTCGCGGCGGTGACCTCCTCCTTGGCCAGGGCGAGGAGGTCGGCGGGGAGCCAGGTCAACAGGCGTTGTGCGAGCGGGAGTTCGGGCAGCGGGGAAGTCGCCGACCGGTGTGCCAGTCCGCGTATCCAGTCGGTCAGCAACGCGCGGCCACCAGGGGTCGCCTCCAGGGCACGGAGGGCCGGCAGATCGCGTGTCTCGCTGTAGAACCCGTCGGCCATCCTGCGGAACGGCTCGGCAAACCGCGGGTCGGCGGCCAGGGCACACAGGTCCCGCCGATCCTCGGCCTGGAGGACCCAACTCTCCAGGCTGAGCCGGCGGTCGAGTACGGGGTCGGCCACCGGCACCCCCGTAGCCAGCAGCAGGTCCAGCAGGCCCATCTGGCCGGCGAGCTCATCCGTCACCGCCATCGCCTCGCCCGTCCCGGCGAGCTCGGCGCGCAGCCGTCCGGCCATCCGCTGCACCAGGTCCTCAAGACCCGGCAGCGACTCGCCGTACCCCCAGTCGTGCACGATCCGGTTCAGCCATCCGACGGCGCCGTCGGCCGGCCGTTCGGCGTCCGGCACCCCGGGATCGACCAGGCCCGCGGTGGCGCCCGACTCCTCCAGCACCCTCAGCAGTTCGGCGAGCATCGCCCGTTTCTGCTCCCGGTTCAGCGTCCAGTCGTACCGGCGGCGCTCGAGGTTCAACAGGGCGGCGCGTACGGCGGATTCGCGCCGGGCCACCTTCACCAGGGCCGGGCGGTGCGCGCTCCACCAGCCGGCCGGAGCGTTGATCACCTCGGGTTGCTGCACGATCCGCGCCAGGTACTCCTGTTCCCGGGCGGCCGGATCGTCGGTCGCCCGGGCCAGTCGTCGTACCGCGCCGGCCATCTGCGCGGACGGCGCCTGCCCACCCTCCGTACGGCGCACACACAGCCGCGCGAACCTGCGGAACGCCTCGTCGGCGGGCAGCCGGCCACCGAGTTCCCTGGAATAGTCGGCCATCGCCTTGGCCGGCAGCGCGCCGGCGGCCACGAACTCCAGGAAGACCTCGTCGACGTGGTCGGCGTCGACCTTCAGCCCGAGCTCCGCCTCCGCCTGACGTGCGGCGGCCAGCATCTGGGCCGCATACGACGTGTGCTCGGTGGCGAGGAACGCCCGGCCGGCCTGCTCGAAGAACGGGGGCACGAGGTGCGGCGCCGAGTCGGCCAGCTTCCCGGCGATCTCCTGGTAGGCGCGCAGCGCGGCCTTCGGCTTGTTCCACGCGCGGCGCCGGGCGGTCTTCAGCTCCGCGTCCAGGTCGGGGACGGCGCCAAGGACACGTAACGCGTCCTTGGGGTGGGTCCGCCGTAGCCAGTCCAGGAATCCCTCGGCCGCTTTGGCCATGTGCCGCACCTCTCCTCGCGCCGGGCCGGATGTTCCGGCTCCGGCCACTGGAAGAGCGACGCTATAGGCGGCTACTGACAGTGCTGAGTCAGGACATCGTCCAGAAGCGCTGCCCGAGCGAGGCCAGCAGCACGGCCAGCAGCGGCAGTGAGAACCAGAACGAGCCCTGCAGCCACCGCAGCCGCCGCACACTCGGCCGGACCGCCACCCGCACCACCTCACGCGCCGTCAGCAGCGCGATCAGCGCGACCGCCGCGAGCGCGCCGAGCACCGACCACGGTGTCCAGGTGATCCGCGGCCCGGCGGGTCCCGGTGCGGGGCGCGGAGCCGGTCCGGGTGGCCGCCGCGTCAGCTCGTACAGCGCCGCGTCGTCGTTCGACACCACCCGGCGCAGCTCGGGCCGCCGGTCCAGGGAGCGCAGCAGCCGCCGCTCCCAGCCGGCCGAGTAGCCCGAGTCGAGCCGTAGATAGACGGACTGGCCCCGGCCCACCATCAGATACGAGTTCGGCCCCGCCCCGCGCAACGCCTCCACCAGGCCGTCGACGAGGACCGGGTCGCGCGGCGCGAGCGTCGGCAGATAGCTCACCCGCTCCATGTCCCGGTCCCCCCAGGGCATGGCCGGGGTGACGTTGTCGACGGTGTCGTTGCTCAGCCACAGCACACGCACGGTCGGCTTGTCGTGTGCGTATACGTACTCCATCGCCGCGACCTCGCCCGGCCGCACCCGCTCGAACGTCTCATTGCCCCAGCGGGCGACCAGAAAGCCGAACATGAGCACGAGCCCCGCCATCAGCGCGGCCACCGGGCCCAGGCCCCGGCGGGCCGACACCACGCGCGGGAACAGCGACAGCGCCCCCAGCGCACACGCGCCAGGCAGCGCGAACATGAACACGCGCAGCGCCATTTCCCCGCCGTACGACTGCATGCCGAAGCCGAGGAACGGTACGAACGTCAGCACCACCAGCGACCGCTCCGCGAACCCCGCCGCGCGCCGCCGCAACACCCCCCAGCAGGCGAGGGCCAGCACCCCGCCCGCCAGCGCCACACGGGTGTAGAGCACCAACTTGTGCACGCTGCTGCCGCCCTCGATACGCCCCGAAACGGACGAGGACACATTGCCGCCCACCCCGCCGACCCCGCCGAACAACTCGTCGAAGTGGCCCGACCAGTACGGCTCGGCCAGGAACCCGACCCACACCGCCACCAGCACCCCGCACAGCAGCGGCAGCCCGACCAGCTCCGACCGCCGCACCAGCACCAGCGCCGTCACCACCCCCAGCATCATGAACGGCGTCAGCTGATGCGCCGCTACCGACGCCATGAACAGCACGAGCAGCAGCCCCAGCAGCGCACCGCGCTGCCCGCGCGTGGCGTCGGCCACCTCGGCCTCGCCCGGCCACCACCTCCCGCGCAGCACACGCGGCTCACGGAACCACACCAGCAGCACGGCGACGAAGAGGAGATAGAAGAGATACGTGAAGCCCTGCGGCGAGAAGTAGTCCTGCCCCACCCAGCCGCACAGCGCGAACAGCCAGGCCGCCGTCCACTTCGCGCGCCAGCTCGCGCGCAGGGACCGCAGCAGCACCATCATGGGCGCGAGGTAGAGAAGCTGAAGAGCCGTCGGCCACCAGCGCAGCACCTCGGTGAAGTCCGTAACACCCGCGGCCCGCGCCAGGAACTCCGCTCCCGCGAAGAATCCAGGCCAGCTCCACCGCGCGTCCAGATCCGGGGCCGCCTCGCCGGTCCGGCCGATGTAGTCCAGAAACCCGACATGCTGCCACGCGGTCGCAAACCGCGGCTCGCCCTCCAACACGGCGGGCACGGCGTGCAGCGACACCACCGTCGCCACCAGCGCCACGGCCAGCAGCCCGTGCCGCGGCCGCGCCGACCACAGCGCACCGACAAACGCGACCACCAGCAGCGCCGCCCCGAGCAACGTAGCGCGCGGCAGCACGGAGATGAGCCCGAGGCCGCCCATGCCGTCCAGATCGCCCTCGCCCATCCGGCTCACCGGCACCCAATAACACGCGAGCGCGACGCCCAGCATGAGCCACAGCCCCAACGTCATGACGCGCCCGCGCCGGGGTGCGTCGGCCTTGCCGGCCCTTGGCGGGCTTGGTGTGCCTGGCCGGCCGGCGGAGCGGGGCCGCGCGTCGGGGTGCCAGGCCGAGCCTCCGGCCGGGTCGACCCGAGCGGGGGCTGCGCCTTGCAGGCGGTCGCTGTGCGGCGGAGCCGCATGTCCCATGCCCATGCGGATGCCGAGCGCCAGCGTGTCGTGGTCGAGCGCGGCGCGCCGCGCCCAGTGGGTGCCGTAGCCCGGGGCGGGCCCGCGGTCGCCGTGGACGGCGAGATCCGCGAGGTCGCCGTCGGGCGCGGTGTCGAGCTCGGGCGGCGGAGGCGGGGCGGCGTACGCGCCGTACCCGCTGGATACCCCGGGCTCCGCGTACGCCGTGGACCCCACGGGCCGCGCCCTGAGCACCCCGCGCAGCTTGACCGCCGCGATGGCGGCGATCACCGACAGGCTGGAGATCTCGGCGACCCCCGCCCCCGTGAGCCCCATCCGCGGCAGCAGCACCAGCGTCAGGCCCAGCACCGACACACACAGCAGCCCCTGCAGATAGGCCAGCCCCGACGTGCGGCTCTGCGCGCGCAGCACCGCGAAGTACACCTCGATGACGACCCGCAGCGCCGCCCCCACCGCGAACCACCGCAGCAGCGGCGCGGCCGCCTGCGCGTACCCGTCCCCGAACACGCCGAGGATCTGCGGCGCGAAGACGAAGAGAACGAGGCAGACCGGGACCATGATGCGCGCCATCCGGCGCAGCGCCGCGCGGCAGTTCTCCGCGAGCCGGGCCGGGTCGTGCGAGCCCTCGACGGTCAGCGAGGCGCCCATGTTGATGGCGAGCAGGTTCGTCGTACCGGCGATGGTGGTGGTGATGTAGAAGTACGCGTTGTCGGCAGCGCCGACCTGCGAGGCGACGATCACCGGCACCGCGTAGACCACGGCCAGCGAGAAGAGCGACCCCGTGCAGTCCCCGGCCAGGAAGCGCCCCATCTCCCGGTAGGTCGCGGGCCGCGCCGTCTCCCGCGTCGCGTCAACATGTTGGGGCACCAGCCGCCGGAACACCAGCCAGCCCAGCGGCACCACGGATACCGCGATCGAGGCGACCCAGGACACGAACACCCCGGCCGTCGGGATCGCCACGGCCGGCGCGACGAGCAGCAGTAGCTTCGCCGCCGAGAAGACGGTGTTGCCCACCGGCACCCAGAACGCCCTGCGCAGCCCGGTGAGCACCCCGTCCTGGAGGGTCAGCAGCGCCCACCCGACCACCGCGGCGATGAAGCCGAGACCGTGGAGGGTCCCGTGCAGAAAGCGGTACGAGGGCCCCCACGTATCGAGCGTCAGCAGGAAGACCCCGGCCGCCACCGCGACGATCACCGAGCTGCCCGCGTACGTACGCAGGACCAGCCGCCCGGTCGTACGCCCGGCGACCGGGATGAAGCGGGCCAGCGCCCCGGTGAGGGTCACCGCCGTGACCCCCGCGAGAAGCTTCATCGCGGCGATGGCCGCCGAGCCCTGGCCGACCGCGTCCTCCGCGTAGTAGCGGGCCGCGGCCAGCCAGAAGCCGAGGCCGAGGACGGCCGAGACGCCCGTGTTCAGCATCAGCGCGTAGGCGTTGCGGAACAGCTGGTTGCGATCGCGGTCGCCGCGGGGGCCGGTGTGCCCCGCGGGGGCCGCTGCCCGCGCGGTGGGCTGCTCGGTGGGCTGCTCGGCGGCCTGATCGGCGGACTTTCCGGCCCGGGTGGTCGTATCGGACACGGGCTCAGCGCACCTTCCCCCACACCTGACGTGATACCTGACGTGATCTGCGGACCAGGGCGTACCCCTTGGTGAGCGCCCGGTCCCGGGCGAAATACCGGCCGAGCGACCGGCCGTTGACCAGCTGCTCGAACTCCTCGATACGGGTGGTACGGCCCACCGTCACCCGCCGCAGGGCGTACGGCCCCTGACGGCGCGCCGCGAGGCCGTTGCCCACCGCGAGCCCCACCCCGAACCCGGCCGCGCGCACCGTGCGGCGCACGCGGGGGCTGGAGTAGCCGTAGGGGTAGGCGAAGGACGCCGGCGGGCGACCGAGCTCGTCCGTGAGGATCTCCCGGCAGCGCAGCATCTCGAACCACAGCCGCTCGTCGTCGAGCTGATCGAGCTGCGGGTGGGTGTGGCTGTGCCCGCCGATCTCGACCCCGGCGGCAGCGAGGGCGCGCAGCTGGTCCCAGTCGAGCATGAGATCGGGCGCGCCGCCCGTGTCGTACGGGCCGCGCAACCAGCCGGTCGCGGCGAACAGCGTGGCCGCGAAGCCGTGCGAGGCCAGCGCGTGGAGGGCATACCGGTGCACGCCCTCGTAACCGTCGTCGAACGTGATCACCACTGGCCTGTCCGGCAGCGCCTCCCCGCCCCGCCAGGCGGCGGCCAACTGCCCGCAGGTGACCGGCGTGAACCCGCCCGCGCCGAGCAGATCCATCTGCTCGTGAAACGCGCCAGGCGAGACGGACAGCCCCCGCGCCGCGCGCGCGGGAGCGTGTGCCACGGCGTGGTACATCAGTATCGGCACCCGCCCCTTCATACGCGGCCCCCCGCCGCGCGCGGGTGCGCTGCGTCGCGCGACGGCTCCACCATCGCGCTCAGGCCCACCCGGGCCGTCGGCCGCAGCCGACGGCCGGAGCGGGTGGGGTGGGGGAACGCATCGCGGCGTACGAGGGCTTGCGGTCTGCCGGTCATGTCGCCCCCTCGTGGGGCTTTGTGTACCGCTCTTCGCGCGTGTTCTGCCGCGCTGCCGCGCCGACCGCCCCCGCCCCCGCTTCCGCCCCGGGGAGCGGGGGCACCGCAAAGCCCGCGCCGCTTGACCTCCGGGCGCGGGCGGCGCCCACCACGTAGCCGCTTGCCGCGGCCGCGACGCCGGCCACGATCGCGCCCGCGCGGCCCACGCCGCCCGGTCGGCGCAGGAGCGCGTCGCGCAGGCCGCGGGCGATGCCCGCAGGCAGTACGCGGGTGGTGTAGCGGCGCTCCGAGGACAGGCCCGCCTGGGCTCCGACGCTGCGGGCCACCAGGGCCTTGGAGAGGCCCTCGGCGTAGGCGCGGGTACGGAAGTAGGCGAAGCGTTCGCGGACGGGTGGGACCTTGTGGTGGATCACGGCGCGGTCGTCGATGAGCAGCACCGCGTCCGGCCGGGCGCGGGTGAGCCGGATGCACAGCTCGGTCTCCTCACAGCCCAGCGGCCGCTTGTCGCCGTCCCGTCCGATGCCGGTCGCGAAGCCGCCCGTGAGCTGGAAGGCCTCGCGGCGGAAGGACGCGTTGCCGCCGAGGACGTTGCGCACCTGGACCCGGCCGGGCGGCAGCCCCCGGTACGTACAGCCGACGACCCAGTCGAACTCCTCCGGGAACCATGGCGGGCGGCGGCGGGAGGCCCACACCGGGACGGTGCGCCCGCCGACCGCGAGCACCGCCGGGTCGGCGTAGGCCGCGGCGAAGTGGTGCAGCCAGTCGCGTTCGGCGACGGCGTCGTCGTCGAGGAAGGCGATCACCTCGCCGGCGGAGGCCGCGATACCGGTGTTGCGGCCCGCGGACAGGCCGCGGGGGCCCGCGTTGGCGAGCACCCGCACCTGTACCTTCTCCCGGCCCTCCGCCCCCGCACCCCCATCGCCGTAATACGCGGCGAGACGGCGCAGCAGCGCGGGGTTGTGGTCGACCACGAGAAGCGTCTCGTGCGCGGGCAGCGACTGGCCGCGCACCGAGTCGACCGCCGCGACGATGTCGTCCCAGCGCTCCTCGGTGTAGACGCAGATCACCACGGACATCCGGAGCTGCGACGGGACGGAGGGGAGCGCGGTCACGACAGCTCTCCCCGGATCGCCGCCGGCGCCGGCGCGGGGTGGCGGCGCCGCCTCGCGCCCCGCTCGCGCAGGATCACCCTCAGCACGCGCAACCCGTCGCGCACGGCCCGTAGATTGCTGACGCCGTGAATGCGCTCGTACTCATGGCTGGGGATCTCCTGGACCCGCAGACCCGCCTTGACCACGCGGATGTTCATCAGGGTCTCGACCTCGAACCCGACGCAGTCCAGCGCGATCTCGTCCAGGCAGCGGCGCCAGAAGGCGTTGTAGCCGTAGCACAGATCGGTGTAGCGGGCGCCGAACTTATGGTTGACCAGCGCGGTCAGCGCGCGGTTGCCGAGCTTGCGGATCGGCGTCATATCGTCCGTGCCACCGCCGTTGGCGAATCGCGACCCCTTCGCGAAGTCCGCCCCGGAGACCAGCGCGGACACATAGCTGACGATCTCGCCGCCGTCTGCCGAGCCGTCCGCGTCGACCATCACCACGATGTCGCCGGTGCAGGCGGCGAATCCGGTGATGAGTGCGTCGCCCTTGCCCTTGCCGCGCTGCGGTACGACCTTCACCCCCGGCCACAGCTCGCGGGCCACCCGGACCGTGTCGTCCGTGGAATTCCCGTCCACGAGTACGACTTCATGGATCCAGCCGGGCAGTGTCTTGAAGACGTACGGAAGGTTCTCGGCCTCGTTCATGGCCGGAATCACGACGCTCACCGGCGGCGCGATCGCGAGATGAGAGGACACCGGGCGATACCGCTGCGATGTGGATTCGCCTTCCGACGCGGATTCGCCTTTCGGTGCTTCCGGGTGCACAGAGGAGCTCATGGATGTTTTCCCTCTCGTCCGGTGGACCGTCCGCCCCCGGGCGGTCCGTTGGGTTATCCGGTTCGAAAGGGGGGTTCTCACCCGCCCATGACGACATGACCGCCTGACGACATCGACAGCCGAACAAGAACGAGCGAGCTGGCTGGTGTTACTTGCCTCGCGGCCCGCGTCACGGCATGCCTGAGCAGCGCAAGCGCACACAGGACAGCCGGGCGCGGCACCCCCCTACCGCGGTCCCGCCCCGGAATCCATCGCGACGTTCGAGCCCTCCCCTAGAGCCGCCATGGTGATGGTTCCGATGCGGGTGTGACTGTGGCTATGACGGTATTTACCTTGATTGTTCCATGGCAAGAGTAATCACCCGAACACCCCCTTTGGTAAATGCGTTCGTCAACTCTTGGTCCGGATACTGCCCAATCGCTTGAGCAGTCGGTCCGCCGGTCCGAAAAGCTCCGGCCGGGAAAGCACCGTATTTCGCAGTGCCCGAATCGGCGCACGCCGCGCCCGGTGCCCGAGCGCCATCGGATGGCGGCGCGTCACCCACCCCTCCGACACGCTGAGATCGCGTGTTTTGAGGGAGTTCTTGTATTCCTTCTCACCGCGTCCGAGATCGAGATAAGCCACCCCCTGGGCGGCCGCCCCCTCGGCCATCCGCAGATGCAGCACCAGCCCGGGCGAGTATTTCGCGAACGCCGTGTCGTACGCCGGGAACCAGCAGGCCAGTACGCGCTCCGAACACAGCCCGAAATGCGCGGCCACCGGCCGCCCGCCGCAGTAGAGCACCGAGAGCAGCCCGGCGCACGAGGCGCCGCGCGTATGGAAAAGCTGCTCCACCAGGCGGGTGATCCAGGCGTGGGCGAAGCGGTCGCTGCGCCCCGTCCTGCGGTACTGCGCGGACTTCCAGTCGATCAGTGTCCGCAGTACGGCCGGATCGCGCTCGTCGTGGACGTATCGCACTTCTCCGACGTCCCGGGCCAGTTTGCGCTCCTTGGCGAGCGTGGTGCGGGTGAACTTGGGTGAGCGGGTGCGGAGCTGGGCCAGATACGCCTCGAAGCCCTGCTCGACGTCGATCACGGGGGAGGGAAAGGAGCCCCGGGCCCCCACCTCGAAGGGCTTCTGCCCCTCCACTAAGTGATCGAACTCCCAGACCGCGAGCCCACAGGCCCGCAGCAACTCGCGCGCGTCCCACTGGAACCCGGGCCGGTGCATCAGGCCCTGCGAATCCGAAAGGCCCAGGCCGATCGCCCGCCCCACGCCGAGCCGGGTCCGCTGGAACGGGAAGAAGGCCACCGGCTCGCCTTCTTCGCGCACCACCGCGATCCGTACCCCACGTCTGCAGCGGCCGATGGCCAGCGTGAACTCCGGGGAGAGAAAGGGGTTCGCGAGCTCGGGCGCGCCCAGGAGGTGCGCCTGCGCCTGCATGGCCGTCCAGGCCGCCCGGTCGACGGCCGTCAGATCGCCGGGGTGATACACGCCGATGTCCACGTTTCATCCCTGACCGTCTCATCCCTGACTGCTCGTCGCGCGAAGACTGCTCGTCGTACTACATGGGCTGCTCGTCGTACGGGGGCTGCTCGTCGTACGTGGACTGCTCGTCGTACGGGGGCCGCTCCTTGCGTGGCGACGGCGCCGCGCGCGGGCCTGGCGTACCGACAGGAGCCCCGCGGACAGGAACAGCACCAGGCTCACCGCGCCGACCGCCACCACGCCCCCGCGCACCGACCACATATGCGAAGCGAGCATCGCCTGCGCGACCAGCAGATCCAGTGCGAGCGCACCGACGCCCGCGAGTACCGCCCGGGCCGCCCCGTCCAGCCCGCGCAGCGCGCCCCCCAGGGCCGATGCGGGCGCCGTGATCAGGAAGAGGAGAGTGAAGGGCGCGCGCAGCGGTGAGTCGATGCCCGCGAGTGTGAGCGCGGCACCGACCCCTCCGATGCCGACGGTGACCCCCACGAGCGCCGACGGGAATCGCACACCTGTTGGGCTCTTGTCACTGTTGGTCTGCATTGGCGACTTTGCCCCCTGAAGCGCCGGATGCCGGGCTTCAATGTCGCGCAGCCGGAGGAAGCCCGTCAAGATGCGGCAGATGTGCGAACGGGCGGGTCAGAGACGTGAGTTGACCCTTACGCTCCGCTTGCGCAACGGCGTGCGCGGTGGCGCGCGACCAGCGCGGGGGGCTGCCGCGCGGGAAGTTCATCGGCCCGACCGGAATATTTTCCTAACTACACGCATAGACCCTTGGTTTCGGCGGGATGACATAGCCATGTCACGCCGAGGCGCTTGATGCAACGACGCGGCGGTGTGACAGACGGTTTCGAACACGATTGCCCCCTTTCGGGGCGGTCGTGCCGCAACAGCATCGGCAGCAATCCTGCTAAGGGAGACTGAATGAAACTGTCCAGACTCACGGCCACCGCAAGCGCATTCGTCGTCGGTGTGGTGCTCGCCCTCGCCGGGGCCGGCGCGGCTCAGGCCGCGGAGAGCGCCGCCGGGCCCGCCTATGTGGCGCTCGGTGACTCCTACTCATCCGGCGTCGGCTCCGGCAGCTACGACTCCGCGAGTGGCAGCTGCAAGCGCAGCACCAAGGCATACCCCAAGCTCTGGGCCGCCGCGCACGCCCCCTCGAGCTTCAACTTCACGGCCTGCTCCGGCGCCAAGACCGGCGATGTCCTCAGCAACCAGCTCGGCCCGCTGAACTCCGGCACCGGCCTGGTCAGCATCAGCATCGGCGGCAATGACGCCGGCTTCGCCGACGTCATGACCACCTGTGTGCTGCCCGGCGAGGACAACTGCCTCAGCGCGGTCGCCAACGCCCGCAGCTACGCCCAGAACACCCTGCCCGGCAAGCTGGACCAGGTCTACGACGCGATCCGGGCCAAGGCGCCGTCCGCCCGTGTCGTCGTCCTCGGCTACCCGCGCTTCTACAAGCTCAACGGCGACTGCATCGCGGGGCTCACCGAGAGCGAGCGCACCGCGATCAACAACGCCTCGGACTACCTGAACTCCGTCACCAAGGGCCGCGCCTCCGCCCACGGCTTTGTCTTCGGTGACGTGGCCACCCCGTTCACCGGCCACGAGATCTGCTCCGGGAGCGAGTGGCTGCACAGCGTCACCTGGCCCATCGACGAGTCCTACCACCCGACCGCCGCGGGCCAGTCCGGCGGCTACCTGCCCGTCCTGAACACGGCTGACGGGATCTGATCAGCTCTTTCAAGCTTTTTGCTTCGCCGCCATGTACGAGCGGGAGGCCCCGGACGGTCGTCCGGGGCCTCCTCGTATACCGCCTCGACGGCTTGTGTATTTGTCGATACGACGTCAGCCCAGCGTGGTTGCGGCCCCCCTGAGCACCAGCCCGCAGCCCAGCGCCAGCACCACCGCCGCCGTGCCCACGGGCGAGGCGCGATGCAGCAGACGCAGCACCCGCTGACCGCGGCCACCGTCACTCGCCCGGGCCGCCAGCCGCTCCGTGGCCCGCCGCCCCAGGCGCACCACCGCGATCCCGGCCAGCGTGAGCGTGAGCGCGAGCCCCGCGCCGTACGCCAGCACCAGCAGAAACCCGAACCATGCCTGCCCGAGCGCGGCCGCCCCTACGAGGACGACCACGGCGGACGGGCTGGGCACCAGCCCGCCGGCGAAGCCGAGGAGGAGGGTGCCGCGCAGGGTGAGGCGGCCGGAGGGGAGGGGGTGGGAGTGGGTGAAGCCGCCGTGGGAGTGGACGTGGGCGTGCTCGTGTTCCTTTTCGTGTTCGTGCGTGTGGCTGTGCTCAGGCGCATGCTCGTGTGCGGGCTCGTGCCCGTGGCTGTGGTCGCTCGCGCGGGCGTGTTCGTGCCCGTGGCTGTGTTCGGGGCCGTGGTCGTGACCGTGCTCGTGTTCGTGCTTGTCGTGATGGTGATGGTGTGCGGGAGCGCGCCGCCGCAGCGCCTTGCGCAGCAGCCCCGCCCCGGCCAGCGTCACGAGCACCCCGCTCGCGATGCCCAGCCACGCGATCACCGACGGCGCGGCCGCCGAGCCCGCCGTGACCAACAGGCCCAGCGCGAACACCCCGAGGGTGTGGGTGATCGTCACCGACGCGCCCAGCGCCAGCACATCGCGCATCGCACTGCGCCCGCCCGCCGCCGCGGCCGCCGCCATCAGCGTCTTGCCGTGGCCGGGCGCGAGCGCGTGCATCGCGCCGAGCAGCATGGCGGTGGCGAACGCGGTCACGGCGAAGAAGGGCGTGATGTCGTGCCGCGCCACCAGGTTGGTGAGCGCCTGCGTCCAGCGGTCCACGCCACGCGGCAGTACGGAGCTGCCGGGCGGCTCGGACTGTTCGTCCGCCGACTTGGCGAGCGCGGGCCCGCCCGGCGCGGTGCGCAGCGCGGCGGTCCGCTCGTCGGACGGGGAGGACAGCTGGTCCTGCGGATAGCGGGTCAGCCGCCGGGACGCGGAGGACGTGGGCACGTCGGAGGCCGCGAGCGTCATACGGTCTCCCCGCGCGGTCATCTCGCGCCAGCCGGGCCCCGTGCCGATGTCCGCAGGACGGTACGCGAGCGAGGCGTGCCCGTCGCGCGGCAGCGCGGCGGTCAGCCGGCACTCGACGCGCAGCGTCGGCAGACCGGCCTGCCCGGCCCGCGAGCGCGCCTGCGCGCCCTCGCTCCGTACGGACACCGACCGCCCCCGCACCGTCAGCCGCGCGTCCCGCGCCGCGCTCGCACAGCGCCGGTCGGCCCAGGCGGCCAGCTCGGGGCGGGAGAGCTTGTCGTCGCCGTCCTTGTCGATCCGCGGCTTCGCCTGCGCGGCCGGGATCTCGGCGAGGTCTTCCACATGGTCGACCCGTAGCTCGCTCGGCGCGACGACCAGCCCGTCGTAGCGGTTGACGGTGAAGTTCCCGAGCGGATGCGCCTCGGCGGCCCCGGCGGGCAACACCACGATGGCGGCCGCCCCGAAGAGCACGGACGCGGCGGCGCCGATGCGGCGGGCGCGCCGGATCAGCCGGTTCATGGACGGGTACCTCCTGCAGTGCGGATGGGTCGGTACGGGTGTGGGTGCGGGCGGGGCCTTCGGCCCCTCCCCGGCCCGGCTCCGCCGCGCGGGGGTGAG